>DASURT010000090.1:0-14821 GCA_036375515.1 Sphingomicrobium sp. | reverse complement strand
CACCTCGTGTTCGGCGGGGAGGAGTGCACGAGCTTCCGGCGGATGGGCCTGCTCTAGGGTCCAAACCCTAGCCTGCGCAGGGCTTGATCTTCTCGGGCGCCGGCCGCTCACCCGAAACTCGAAACGCCATGAAATAGGCCTCGCCGCCCGTCAGGACGCTGAAGCCGGCCGGTTGCAATCCGAGGGCTCCAAGCTCGCAGCGGAGCTGCTCCGGCGGGATTCCGTGGCGTTCGACAGGCCGGTTGGAATCGACCACGACCACGAGCCCGCCCGGCTTTACGCCTTCCCGCAGGTGCCAGAGGAACGCATAGGGCGACTGGACCTCGTGATACATGTGCACGAGGAAGATCCGGTCGAACGATTGCGCCGGAAGCAGGGGATTGTCGGGGGTCCCGAGCTTGACCGCCACATTGTCGAGATTCTCCCGCTGGACCCGATCAGCCAGGGTGTCGCGGACCTCGGGGATGATGTCCTCGGCGAAGACCCTTCCCTTGCGGCCGACGACCCGCGCCAGCCGCACCGTGTAATAGCCTTCGCCGGCGCCGACGTCGGCGACCGACATTCCGGGCTTCACCTCGGCGAGGCGCATCACCTCCTCGGCCTCGCCGAGCCGGTCGCGCGCGTCCTCGGTCGAGAAGGTATCGCCGACGATCGGAGCGACCGGACGATGCGCCTTCGGAAATTGCGGCTCACCCGGCTGCACGCGGCACGAAGCGAGGCCGATAACCAGCGCGCGCGCGAGCGCCCGCGCCGCGCGGTTACTCCACATCCTCGACCTCGACCGTCTCGCCAGTCACCCGCTGCGACAGCGCCGCGGCCATGAACCGGTCGAGATCGCCGTCGAGCACATCGTCGGGGGAGGTGGAGGTGACCCCGGTCCGAAGATCTTTCACGAGCTGGTATGGCTGCAGCACGTAGGATCGGATCTGGTGGCCCCAGCCGATGTCGGTCTTGGCCGCGTTGGCCGCGCTGGCCTCGGCTTCGCGCTTCTGAAGCTCGGCCTCGTAAAGTCTGGCCTTCAACTGCTTCATCGCCTGGGCGCGGTTCTTGTGCTGCGACCGTTCGTTTTGGCAGGCGACGACGATCCCCGTCGGCACATGGGTGATCCGGACCGCGCTGTCGGTCGTGTTGACGTGCTGTCCGCCCGCGCCCGACGCACGGTAGGTGTCGACGCGAAGGTCCGCGTCGCTGATCTGGATGTCGATGTCCTCGTCGACCTCGGGATAGACCCACACGCTCGCGAAGCTCGTGTGCCGGCGCGCGTTGGCGTCATAGGGGCTGATCCGGACGAGCCGGTGGACGCCGCTTTCGGTTTTCAGATTCCCGTACGCGTTCTCGCCTCTGACGAGCAGCGTGGCGGACTTGATCCCTGCCTGCTCGCCGGCGTGGAAGTCGATCGGCTCGACCTTGAACCCATGCCTTTCCGCCCAGCGGGTGTACATGCGCTGCAGCATGCTCGCCCAGTCCTGGCTCTCGGTCCCGCCCGCGCCGGCGTTGACCTCGACATAGGCGTTATTGGCGTCGGCCTCACCGGCGAGGAGCGCCGCGACCTTGTCGCGTTCGGCGCGCTCGGCAAGCTCGGCGAGACTGCGGACGCCATCGTCGACCAGGGCTTCGTCCCCCTCGCTTTCGGCGAGCTCGATCAGCTCGGCCGTATCGGAAAGCTCCCGCTCGATCGCCCGCGTCGCGCCGATCGCCTGGTCGAGCCGCTGCCGCTCGCGCATCACCTCCTGCGCCGCCTTGGGATCGTCCCACAGCGACGGATCCTCGACCTTGGCGTTCAGCTCCTCGAGGCGCTTCATCGCCCGGTCCCAGTCGAGGAACCGGCGAAGCAGCGCGGTCGCGGCATGAATCTGGTCGATATGGGCCTGCGCTTCGGCGCGCATTGTTCAAACTCCGTCCCTTCGTCATTCCCGCGAAAGCGGGAAACCCGCTGCTTTGTCAAAGCCTGCGGTTGGAAAGCGAGACCCCCGCTTTCGCGGGGGTGACGAATAATCACCCTATTTAGAGCCTATTCCGCGTTGGCAAGACCGGGGGCTGCGGTTCGGCCGGCTCTTGCGTCTGCTCCTGCCCGGACCGGCGAAGCGCCAGCGCGCGCGCCACCGCCTGGCGCTGAAGTTCCGTTTGCTGCTCCAGATTGTACGGATTCCCCGTCGCGCGGCGATAGGATCGGCGGGGCTCGGTCTGGGGCTGGAACGCTTCCCAGATGACCGGCGACTTCGGATCCTCCTTCACCGGGAAGACGCCATAGACGCGCTTGCCCGTCGCGCGGTCGATCCGCACCCAGCGGATGCCGGCGGGCGCGACGAACGGCACCTTGGGCTGGTCCATGAGCGCGGCCTGCGCCCATTGCTTGAAGATCGGAGCCGCGATCCGGCCGCCCTGCGCCGCGTGGCCCATCGGGCGCGGCTGATCGTAGCCGAGATAAACACCGGCAACGATGTCGGGGGTCCCGCCGACGAACCATACGTTGGTCGGGCCGGAGGTGGTTCCGGTCTTGCCGAACATCGGGCGGTTCAGGTCTCTCAGAACCGTCGCCGTGCCACGCTCGATCACGCCTTCCATGATGTGGACCATCTGGAACGCGGCCATCGGGTCGACCAGCTGGCGCGTGCGGCTCGGCGGCCTCGGCATGGCCTTGCCGTCCCAGTCGGGCGCATTGCAATTGCCCATGACCGCGCAGCGATTGTCGGTGCGGTAGATGACCTTGCCCTCCCGGTCCTGGACATAATCGATGGTCGACGGCTTCACCGATCGGCCCTGGTTGGCGATGATCGCATAGGCGTTGACGAGCCTCAGCACGGTCGTGTCGCCGGCCCCGAGCGCGATCGAGAGGTAATTGGGGAAATCGCCGACGCCGAGCTTCTTGGCGGTGTCGATGACCTTGGGCATGCCGGTCTGGGAAGCCGTGCGGACGGTCATCAGGTTGCGCGATTGCTCGACGCCCCAGCGCATCGTGTGCGGTCCGGCGTAGCGCTTGTCGAAATTGACGAAGCACTTGTTGCCGAGCCCCGCCCCCTGCCACACGCAGAACGGGGCATCGACGACGATCGACGCCGGCGTCATCCCGTTCTCGAGCGCGGTCACATAGACGATCGGCTTGAAGGCCGAGCCGGGCTGACGAAGCGCCTGGGTGGCCCGGTTGTAGCTCGAGCCGATCACGTCGAAGCCGCCCTGCATCGCGAGGATCCGGCCGGTGTGGATCTCCTCGGCGATCATTCCTCCGCCGACCTCTGGCGGTGAGCGCAGCACGAACCGGTTCGGCCCCTCCTCCTTCACGATGATGATCATCCCCGGATGGAGGTAATCGAAGGCGGCGCCGCCCACTCCGCGCTTCGGCTGGGTCGCGGCCGAGGCGGGCAACACGCCGGTCGAGCCGTTGGCAAAGCCAATGGTCGCCTCGCCGCCGCCCTTCGCCAGCACGACCGCCTTGCGCCAGTCGGGGAAGCCCGTCCCGATCGGGGTCCGGTCGAGCCGCCCCGCCCAGTCGCCGGCAATGTCGATGCTCTTTTCGAGATCGCGCCAGCCGCGCGCGCCGTCGAACCTCGCGAGGCCCTCGCGAAGCGCGTTCGCGGCGGCGTCCTGCATCACGGGATCCATCGAGCTTCGGACCCAGAGACCGCCGGCATAGAGGCTGTTGGGCCCGCTGTCCGCGCTCTCGCCGAAATGCTTGATCACCTCGCGGCGGACCTCCTCCATGAAATAGCCGCCCTGCTGGCGGAACTTCTCGTTGCTCCCGTAGCGGATCGTTCCCAACGGGGTCGCGGCTGCGGTCTTCCATTGCTCCTCGCTGATGTAGCCGTTCCGGTACATCTCGCGGAGCACATAATTGCGGCGGCCGAGCGCCCGGCCGGTCGCGCGGACCGGGTCGTAATTGGCGGGGGCCTTGGGAAGGACCGCCAGATACGCCGCCTCCGGCAGGGTCAGCTCGTTGACGTCCTTGTCGAAATAGGCGCGCGAGGCGGCCTGGATTCCATAAGCGTTGCGGCCGAGAAAGATGGAGTTGAGGTACAGTTCGAGGATCTGCTGCTTGGAGAGCGTGGATTCCAGCCGGAACGCGAGGATCGCCTCGCGGATCTTGCGGCCGATATTGTAGCTCGAATCCTTCAGCAGATATTTCGCGACCTGCTGGGTGATGGTCGAACCGCCCTTGGCCCTTCCCCCGCCGGTGACGCTCTTGGTCGTGAAATCGGCGACGGCTCCGAGGAGACCGAAATAGTCGATTCCGCCATGGCTGAAGAAGGTCTTGTCCTCGGCCGAGATGAACGCGTTCCGAACCAGTGGCGGCACCTCGTCGTAGGCAAGCTCGACCCGGCGCTCGCGCGCAAAGGTCTGGACCGGCATCCCATTATAGCCGCGGACGTTGGTCGGGAGCGGCGGCCGATAGGCGAGCAACGTCTGCGACGACGGCAGGCCGCTCGCGAAATAGATCCAGATCAGCGAGAAGAAAGTGAACAGGCCGAGGCCCGTCCAGGTGGCGCGGCGCACCCATTTGCGCTCCCACCACGGATCGATCCGCTCGTGCACCCTGCGGTTGAAGGCGACGAGGTCGGGAAGCTGCCAGTCGGGAACGGTCAGTCGTTCGAACTTCATTCGAGGGTGCGTCTAGCTCTTTCGCCAGAGCGCGGGAAGTGAGTTAACGTCGTTAACGGCGCGCGCGGGCCGCGACGTCGGCCTCGATCGCCTGGGCAAGAGCCAGGACAATGGTCCTGCGGTGCTCGGGCGAGCGCAGCAACGCCTCGTCGTCGACATTGCTGATATAGCCGGCCTCGAACAGAACCGCCGGGGTATCGGCGCGGCGGAGCACGTGGAAAGCCGCGAACCGGTGGGGCTCGGGACGGAGCTCGAAATGGCCGGCGGACTTGTTGACGAGCCGTGCAGCGAAATCCGCGGAAGCGTTCATCTCCGAACGGACCGCCAGGTCGGCGAGGATCGACGAAACCGAGCCGTTGCCCGGCCCGAAGGGCAGGCCCCCGCGATTTTCGGCGGCGGCGAAACGGGCGGCTTCGGCGTCCGAAGCGACGTCCGACAGGGAATAGACGGTTGCTCCCCGGGCCAGCGG
The DNA here is from genome assembly GCA_036375515.1 of Sphingomicrobium sp. Lineage (GTDB taxonomy): Bacteria > Pseudomonadota > Alphaproteobacteria > Sphingomonadales > Sphingomonadaceae > Sphingomicrobium. The sequence continues at coordinate 9,759 of DASURT010000090.1, read as the reverse complement.
ATTGGGAGCGCTGTCGGTATGCAAGGAGACGAACAGGCTGGCGCCCAGCCGGCGGGCGACGCCCGCGCGCTGCTCCAGGGTCAGATACCGGTCGTCGTCGCGGGTCATGGCGACGCGCACCCGGCCACGCTCGACCAGCCGGTCGCGCAGCTCCCGGGCAAAGGCGAGCGTCAACGCTTTCTCGGTCACGTCGCCGGACATGGCGGTCGCTCCCGGGTCGCGGCCACCGTGCCCGGCATCGATCACGATGATCGGACGGCCGGCGGCGGCGGGCGCGGCGTAGATGCGGTCGGTCACCGCCGGCGGAACGTCAACGGTGAGGCTGGCCCGGCGCGCTTCGCCAAGCGCCGCGGGCCGGTCCAGCGCGGACGCGGCTCCGCTTCGGCTCGCACCGAGCACGAGCGACAGCGCCCCGGCGGCAGCGATCGCGATCGCCACCCCGGCGAGGGTCGTCCGGTTCGCCAACCAGTCCTCCACTCGAATCCGCCAAGCCGTTGAACCCAAACGCATTGTATCACTCAGTAAAGGTTAAGACGAAATTATCCACGTTTTCCGGGGACTCGCGCACCCTTCCGTGGTTGCGGCGCCCGGATGCCGGTGCTAACCGCGACGGCGATCTCCGGCCATCGCCGGGGAAATCGTGCCGCGGCCAGTGTGAAAGGCCCGCGGCCTCACGAGGTTGACGCTCGCATGATGCCATCCGACGCCCTTCGTCCGCTCTACAATGAGGCGGCGGGCGTGCTCCGCGCGAAAGGCCGCGCGATGGGACATGCGGCAGAAGCACTTTCCATGAACTCCGCCGCCGTCAGCGAGATCGCCGGCGCGGCCCAAAATATGGCGCTCCGCCGGCCGTTCGGGCCGGGCGCGCGCGCCCGGAGAAATCTTGATGTCCATGCGCATGCTGATCGACGCGCGCCACCCGGAGGAAACTCGGGTCGCCGTCGTCAAGGGAAACCGGATCGAAGAGTTTGATTTCGAATCCGCCGAGCACAAGCAGCTCAAAGGCAATATCTATCTCGCCAAGGTGACACGCGTAGAGCCCTCGCTCCAGGCGGCGTTCATCGATTACGGCGGAAACCGCCACGGCTTCCTCGCATTCAGCGAGATCCACCCGGATTATTACCAGATCCCGAAGGCCGACCGGGAGGCGTTGCTGAGGGAGGAAGCGGAGCACGCGGCCGAGGAAGAGCGGCTGCGCGCCGCCGAAGAGAATGGCGACAACGGCCACGACGACGAGGAGCCCGACGCCGACGTCATTGACGGCGAAGCGAGCGAGGCCGGAACCGCCTCGAACCGCTCGCCGGTGGACGAGAGCGCGGCCGACGAGCTCCGCAAGAAGCGCCAGGAGCTGAGGCGGCGCTACAAGATCCAGGACGTGATCCAGCGGCGCCAGGTGCTGCTGGTCCAGGTCGTCAAGGAAGAGCGGGGCAACAAGGGCGCGGCGCTGACCACCTATCTGTCGCTCGCGGGGCGCTATTGCGTGCTGATGCCCAACACCAGCCACGGCGGCGGCATCTCGCGCAAGATCTCCAACGGCGCCGATCGCAAGCGGCTGAAGTCGATCATGTCGGACCTGAAGCTGCCGACGACCATGGGGCTGATCGTCCGCACCGCCGGACTCCAGCGGACCAAAACCGAGATCAAGCGCGATTTCGATTATCTGGCGAGGCTGTGGGACGAGATCCGCGAGCGCACGCTCGGAAGCACCGCTCCGGCACTGATTTATCGCGACAGCGATCTCATCAAGCGCGCGATCCGAGATCTCTATCACCGGGAGATCGAAGAGGTCATTGTCGAGGGCGAGGAGGGTTACAAGGCCGCGCGCGGCTTCATGAAGCTGCTGATGCCGAGCCACGTTCGGCGGGTGAAGCTGCATTCGGAGACCACGCCGCTGTTCCAGCGCCAGGGGGTCGAGGACCAGCTCTCCGCCATGTACCAGCCGGTCGTCCAGCTGAAGTCCGGCGGCTATCTGGTCATCAACCCGACCGAAGCTTTGGTCTCGATCGACATCAACTCGGGCCGGTCGACCCGCGAGCACAATATCGAGCAGACGGCGTTCACCACGAACATCGAAGCCGCGAGCGAGATCGCGCGGCAGCTGAGGCTGCGCGACATGGCGGGGCTCATCGTCATCGACTTCATCGACATGGAGCAGTCGAGCCACGTCCGCAAAGTCGAGAAGGCGATGAAGGAGGCCCTGAAGAACGACCGCGCCCGAATCCAGATCGGCCGCATCTCCAGCTTCGGCCTCATGGAAATGAGCCGCCAGCGCCTGCGCACCGGAGTGCTCGAGGCTTCGACCAGGCCCTGCCCGCATTGCGAGGGAACGGGCCTGATGCGCACCGCGGCCTCCGCCGGCCTGTCCGCGCTCCGGATGATCGAGGACGAGGCCACCCGCGGCCGCGGCGAAAGGATCTTGCTGCGCGCCGGCCGGGAAGCCGCCGTTTACGTCCTCAACAAGAAGCGTTCAGAGCTCGCCGACATCGAGCAGCGCTATGGCGTCTCGATCGAGATCGCGATCGACGAGAGCTTCGAGGGTGCGCGGATGACCGTGGAGAGCTCGGGACCTCGCCCGACCGCGATGCCTCGGCCCGAGGCTCCGGTCGAGGAGCCGGAAGAAGAGGCAATCGCGGACGAGGAAGAGGGGGAAGTCGAAGAAGCCGAAACCGAGGCCGAAGCCGAAGCCGAGGCCGAGCGTCCCGGCCGGAGGCGCCGGCGCCGGCGCCGCGGCGGACGCGGCCGCTCCAGGCGCGAAGGCGCACCTGCCGGCGAAGAGATGGGCGGCGAGCCCGAAGAGGCTTCGGCTCCGGCGCCCGCGCAAGCGGAGCGTGAGAGCGTGACCGAGGCGGTCGACGAGGACGCTGCCCCCGAACCGCGCTCGCGCAGGCGCCGCCGTGGCCGCAAGCCCGTCGCCGGCGAAGCCGAAGGACGGGCCGAGCCGGAAGGCGTCGCTCCCGCCGTCGAGGAGGTCGTTGCCCCTGACAGCTCGCCGATGGTCGAGCGCCCGATCGACGAGGAGCCGCCGATCGCCGCGACGCAGCCGAGCGAAGGGGCCAAGCCCAGGCGCCGCAGGTCGAAAAAGGTGGCCGCGGCCGAAGCGGAAGCTCCCGTCCCTGAACCTGCTTCCGCTGATACGGCGACGGGGGAAGAGGCCGACCAACCGGCGCCTCCGGCGAAGCCCAGGCGCAAGCGCGGCAAGAAAGCCGAGCCTGCCCTTGCGGAGACCGAGGCGGCTCCGGCCGAGGCCGTCCCCATGCCAGCCGCCAACAACGACACGGCTCCGGAAGAAGAGTCGGGCGAGCCGCGTCGCGGCTGGTGGCAGAAGACATTCGGATAGTTGTGATCGAGGGCATCCGCCCCGCCGCACCCTCTCGGCGACCGCGTGCGGATGCCTTTTCATCGCCCGTTCAGGCGCAAAAATGGTAAGCGCCGGGCGATGAAATCGCCGGTTTCACGCTTCGCGCGACTGCTGATGCTCGCGCTGATGCTGGCTGTGACGAGCTTGCAGCCGGCCACCGCTCAGGACGAAGGCGGCGGTTCGCCCTCGGTTCTGCGCGACAGCGAGACCGAACTCCTGTTCAAGGATATTTCGCGGCCGTTGATCAAGGCCGCGGACCTCGATCCGAACAGCGTCGACGTGGTCTTGCTCAACGACCCGGAAATCAACGCGTTCGTGGCGACCGGCCAGCACGTCTATATCCAATCGGGCCTGATCCAGGCCACGGACAATGTGAACGAGCTCCAGGGCGTGATCGCGCACGAGCTCGGGCATGTCGCGGGCGGCCACTCGATCCGCCTCCAGGAGGGCGCGAAGGAAGCGACCGGGCTCAGCCTGGCGACGATGGTCCTCGGTGCCCTGGCGATCGCTGCCGGCGCTCCCGAGGCCGGCATGGGGATCATGATGGCCGGTCAGCAGGCCGCGCTCGGGAAGTTTCTCGCCTTCAGCCGGACTCAGGAAGCGACCGCCGACCAGGCCGCCGTGAAATATCTCTCCGCGTCGGGAATCAGCGGCAAGGGCATGCTCCAGTTCTTCAGCAAGCTGCAGAACCAGGAATACCGCCTCGCGATCTATTCCAAGGACAGCTACGACCGGACCCATCCGCTGTCCTCCGAGCGTATCCAGGCGCTTCAGCAGAGCTTCCAGAAGGACCCCGCCTGGAACAAGCCGGTCGACCCCGACCTCGAGGCGCGCTTCGAGCGGGTCAAGGCCAAGCTCATCGGATTCGTCGATCCAAACCAGGCAATCACGAAATATCCGGAAAGCGACCAGAGCATCCCGGCCCACTATGCCCGCGCTTACGCCTATCACATGGGCGGATACCCGGACAAAGCGATGGCCGAGGCCGACGCTCTGTTGAAAGCCAACCCGCACGATCCTTTCTTCCTCGAATTGAAGGGTCAGATCCTGCTTGAAGGCGGCAAGCCGGCCGAAGCGATCGCTCCGCTGCGCGAAGCGACCCAGCGCTCCGGCGACATGCCGCTAATCGCCTCGATGCTCGGGCATGCGCTGGTGGCCACCGAGGATTCGAAGAATTTCGCCGAAGCGAAGCAGGTCCTGAAAGTGGCCGTCAACCGCGACAACCAGAATCCCTTCGCCTGGTATCAGCTCGGGATCATCTACGACCGTGAGGGCGATCAGGGCCGCGCCTCGCTGGCGACGGCCGAACGCAGCAACCTCGAGGGCAATCCCAAGCTCGCTTACACCAGCGCGCAGATGGCGATGCGAGGGATCCCGTCGGGAAGTCCGGACTGGCTTCGGGCGCAGGATATCGCCATGGTCTCTCGAACCGAGCTCGCGAAGAAAGACAAAAGATACCGGGACTCGAAGAATCCATGAGCGATAACAAGAAGTCGTCGCCGTTTGCCGCGGCGGTCGCCGGCGGCGTGGTCGGATCGCTGCTGACCGCCGCGCTGCTGTTGTTCGCAGCGCCGGAGTGGATGAGCGCACGAATCGTCCGGCAAGGCATGCTCGCCGACCCGAATATCCTCTCCGAAACGGTCGATGCACTGCGCGACGCGCAGTACAAGCCGGTGCTCGACCAGTATCGGGCAGCGATCGAAACGCCGTTCGCAAGCTCGTGGAAGGGCGCGGCGAAAGCGGACGTGACGCTCGTCGAATTCTACGATTATGCCTGCCCCTATTGCAAAGCGAGCAACCCCCATCTCGACCGGTTGCTGAAGGAAGACAAAGGGCTACGCGTCGTCTTCCGTGAGCTCCCGATCCTCGGCCCCGACAGCGTCGTCGCCGCGCGGCTGTCGCTCGAAGCCTCGAAGGCGGGCCGCTTCAATCAATTCCACGACGCGCTGTGGCAGGCCGGCCGCCCGGCCCCGGACACGATCGAAACGGCGGCCCGTGCCGCGGGGCTGCCGAACACGCCTCGGAACGACCCCGAGATCGAAGCCGAGCTCAAGCGCAACTTCCAGCTCGCGGGCCAGCTTGGAGCGACGGGTACGCCCCTGTTCGTCGTCGGCAACCGGGTGATGAACGGGGCGGTCGGCTACGATGCGCTCAAGCAGGCGATCGCGGCCGCCCGTTCGAGGAGCTGATTTCCAAAGGCTTGCCCCACCGCCCGAAGATGTGTATTATTCTAGTAATACACTAGGGGCACGGCAATGAGATCGGATTGGCGGAAGCTGGCACTGTTCGTGCTGCTGTGCGTGCTGTTGTCCTGGTACAGCTGGCTGCTGGGATACGCCACGGAGCCGGGCAACTCCGGGATCAATCCGCTTGGCGCACTGCTTGCCGCACTGCTCGTCTCCGCGATAAGCGGATGGGCTCCGCTGAAAACTTTCGTGCGCCGGATCGCTCGGGTCCGCGCCCACTGGGGCATCTACGCCACGGCCGTCTTGCTTCCGGCCGGGCTCGCGGTCCTGACCATCGCCCTACTCCCCGTGTTGGGCATCTCCTATCCGATGGACGAGCCGGCGGGCCACTGGAAGGAAGCGGTCGACGCGTTCCTCATCATGTTCCTGTTCGTTGCTCTGGGTGAGGAGCCGGCTTGGCGAGGCTGGTTGCTTCCCTGGTTTCAGGAGCGCCTTTCTCCGCTCGCCGCGTCGCTGGCGGTCGCGCCTTTCTGGGCTCTGTGGCACCTTCCGATGTGGGGCAGGGACCTGCCGTACGATCAACTCGCGCCGTTCCTTCTCAGCGTCGCCGCAGCATGTGTAGTCCTTGCGTGGCTGACGAACCGCACGGCAGGCGGGGTCCTTCCGGCGATGCTCTGTCACGCTTCGACCAATGCATTTGGATCAGCCTATCTGTTCAACTTCGTCGCGGAGGCCGACAAGACCGGGATGCGGTGGATCAACGCGTTTCTCTGGCTGGTCGCGGCGGTCGCGCTCGTGATCCTGACCAAGGGGAGGCTGGCTGCGGCGGCGGATGAAACAGACGCTACCCCGGCTGTTGCCCCCGCCTAGCCCTTGAATCCCTGCGCGACCACGTACCACTCGCTCGAATCCTTGCGGCTGGCGGGCGGCTTGGCGTGCTTCACGGTGGCGAAATGGCGCTTGAGCTCGCCGAGGAGCTGGTTGTCGGTCCCCCCGGCGAGCACCTTGGCCACGTAGGCGCCGCCCGGGCGCAGCACTTCCCTGGCGAATTCCAGCCCCGCCTCGACCAGCGCCATCGTCCGCAAGTGGTCGGTCTGCTGATGCCCAACCGTGTTCGCCGCCATGTCCGACAGGACGAGGTCGGCCGGGCCGCCGAGGGCATCCTTGAGCCTCTGCGGGGCATCGTCGTCCATGAAGTCCATCTGCTCGATGGTGACGCCATCGATCGGATCGGTCGGCAGAAGGTCGATCCCGGCTATCTGTGCCTGCGGCGCGCGCCGTCGCACGACCTGGCTCCAGCCGCCCGGAGCAATGCCGAGATCGACCACGGCCTTGACGCCCTTCAACAATCCGAAGCGCTCGTCGAGCTCCAGGAGCTTGTACGCCGCCCGGCTGCGGTAGTTCTCGGCCTTGGCGCGACGGACATAGGGGTCGTTGAGCTGCCGCTCGAGCCAGCGCGTCGATGAGGTTTTGCGGCCCTTGGCGGTCCGGATGCGCCTCACAGCCGCCAGCCGTCGCGCGCCATCAGCGAGCGCAATATGCCCTCGCGGATGCCGCGGTCGGCAACGCCGAGGTTCCTGGCCGGCCAGATCTCGATGATCGCTTCCAGGATCGCGCAGCCCGCGACCACCAGGTCGGCCCGTTCGGTGCCGATGCACGGCAGGCTCGTGCGCTCCTCATAGTCCATCCCGGCGATCATCCCGCTGATCTTCTGCATCGCCTCGACGGGAACATGCAGGCCGTCGACCGCCCGCCGGTCGTAGGAGGGCAGCGCGAGGTGAACGCTGGCGAGCGTCGTCACCGTGCCGCTGGTGCCGAGCAGCCGGATTCCTTGCCTATTCTCGGGAAGCATGGACGCGAAATTCGCGAAGGCGCGCCGCGCCCGTTCGCGCATCCGCTTGTAGGCCTTGACCCGGTCCGGCCCTTCCAGCGCCTCCCGGCCTTCGCTTTCGGTGAGCGAGACCACGCCCCACGGCGCGCTCCACCAGCTGTGGATCCTGGGAACGCCGTCGGCGTTCTCGACGAGCACGAGCTCGGTCGACCCGCCGCCGATATCGAAGATGAGGCCCGGCCCGTCGCCCGGCTCGAGCAACTTGTGGCAGCCGAGGACCGCCAGCCGCGCCTCCTCCTGCGGCTCGATGATGTCGAGCACGATCCCGGTTTCGTCCCGCACCCGCTCGGCAAACTCCCCACCATTGGCCGCGCGCCGGCAGGCCTCGGTCGCGACCGAGCGAGACAGGGACACGTTGCGGCGCCTCAGCTTGTCGGCGCAGACCGAGAGCGCGCCGACGGCGCGGTCCATCGCCTCATCGGACAGCCGGCCCGTCTGCGACATGCCCTCGCCCAGCCGGACGATGCGCGAAAAGGCGTCGATGACGGTGAACCCGCCCTCGGTCGGACGAGCGACGAGAAGCCGGCAATTGTTGGTCCCGAGGTCGAGCGCGCCATAAGTGTGGCGATAGGTTTCTCGCCTCCGCGGCGGCCTCGGTTCTGACGGCCCGCTCTGCTGATCGAACCCCTGCTGCAGAGCTGGCGTACTGGCGGCACCCTGCGCCATGACTCACGCCCGTTTCCGTTCTTCACCGCGTGGTTTACGCGGCTGACTTGAGCCGGTTTAATCACACATGAGGGGGTCTGGGCAACCCGCGGTGCGTTGACAGGCCGGTAAGCGATTTCTATCTCGCCCCGCATTCCGCTGTCTTAAGCGTGCTGCCCCGTCGTCTAATGGTAAGACTACGGACTCTGACTCCGTCAATCGTGGTTCGAATCCACGCGGGGCATCCACCCACGCTTTCGAGCATTTAGCCTAGGTGCCCGACGCAAACGCCATTGCTCCCGGCCTCGCTTTCTCGGTCGACGCGGCCGCGGAAGGCGACGGCTTCCGGATGGATGTCCGTTCGTCCGACGGCGACGCCCGGAGCTACTTCATACCGGCCGGCACGCAGCAGGATTTTTCGGAATTCTTTCGCGACCTGTCGCGCGATTTCCGGACCCGGCTGCCGCACATCTTCAAGGATGCGGTCGAGCGCCCCGAGGCGGCGATCCGCTGGCAGCCGCTGCTCACCGAGAACATCCACCCGCAAATCCTCGTCGGCTATGGCGACCCAGCGGTGCTCAAGACCGACGAGGGCTATTTCCTCGTCGCGACTTCGAATGACGCGCCCGACGCCTTCCCCATCCTTCACTCGTCCGACCTCGAGCATTGGGAGCATCGCGGTTTCGCCTTTCCCGAAGGCAAGGAGCCGCAATGGGCGGCGACAGGCCGCGATGTCGCCGACTTCTGGGCGCCCGAGATGGCGAGGGCGGGCGACGAATATTGGCTGTGCTTCACCGCCCGGCAGGCTTCGACCGCCCTCGCGATCGGCCTCGCGCGGAGCGAGACGCCGGTCGGGCCCTGGATCGACAACGGCCGGCCGCTGATCGCCGGAAAGTCGCTCGACGGAACCGCCCTCGGCTACGGGTCCGCGCCGCCGCAAGTCAGCGGCCAGGTGATCGATTCGCACATTTTCGTCGATGCGAACGGCGACAAGTACATGTTCTGGAAGGACGACACGAACAGCATCTGGCCGCGGCCGCTGGCCATGCTCCTGCGCGAGCAGCCGCAACTGATCGCGCCCCTGTTCGACAGCGAGGCGGATCGCCGTACCGCCGCCTTCGCAACCGCGATCGTCGGCTGGGCCAACCTGCAGCGGCCGATGGTGCGCTTTTTCCTGATGCAGCCGTTGATCGAGGCGGCGCTCGCCAATTGGGCACGCGTCCAGCGGGCACTCGTCGAATCCGGTCTCGCGCCGGCGATCCTCGAGGCGATGACGACCCCGATCCGCGGCCAGCGAATCGCGGAGGACGGGCGGTCGCTCATCGGCGAGAGCAGGATCGTGCTGGCGAACGACCTCGATTGGGAGGGCCATCTGATCGAGGGCCCGTTCGTGACCCGGCAGAAGGATCGCTATTGGCTGTTCTATGCCGGAAACGATTTCTCGACCCCGTCCTACGGGATCGGTGTCGCGGCCGCCGACCATCCGCTTGGCCCCTACGCGAAGCAGGGCGAGCCCCTGCTCAAATCGACGCGCGAATGGACCGCTCCCGGCCATGCCTCGGTTGCGCCGGGCTTGACCGGCGAACCGCAGCTGTTCTTCCACGCCTTTCATCCCGGGACCGGCGGTTACAATGCCTTCCGCGCGCTTCTGACCGTCGGCCTCAGGTTCAGCGGGGGCC
>DASURT010000089.1:0-3742 GCA_036375515.1 Sphingomicrobium sp. | reverse complement strand
TGACACGGTCGAGGCCGGCGAGATCATCGCCGACGGACCGTCGACCGAATATGGCGAGCTCGCGCTCGGCCGGAACGTGCTCGTCGCGTTCATGCCGTGGAACGGGTACAATTATGAGGACTCGATCCTGATCTCCGAGCGCATCGTGAAGGACGACGTCTTCACCTCGATCCACATCGAGGAGTTCGAGGTGATGGCCCGCGACACGAAGCTGGGCCCGGAAGACATCACCCGCGACATCCCGAACGTCGGCGAGGAAGCGCTACGCAACCTTGACGAGGCGGGCATCGTGTACATCGGCGCCGAGGTCGAGCCGGGCGACATCCTGTGCGGCAAGATCACCCCGAAGGGCGAATCCCCGATGACCCCGGAGGAGAAGCTTCTCCGGGCGATCTTCGGCGAGAAGGCGTCAGACGTTCGCGACACGTCGCTGCGCCTGCCTCCGGGCGTCCAGGGCACGGTGGTCGAGGTGCGGGTGTTCAACCGGCACGGCATCGACATCGACGACCGCACCCGCGCGATCCAGACCGAGGAAAAGGAGCGGCTCAAGAAGGACGCTGACGACGAGCGCGGAATCCTCAACCGCGCGACCTTCTCGCGTCTCAGGGAGATGCTCCTGAAGCAGGTCGCCACGGCAGCCCCGAAGGGCATCAAGAAGGGCGCGACCCTCGACGACGCCACGCTGGAGGGCATCGAGCGCCACGACTGGTGGAAGATCGCGGTCAAGGATGACAAGCGCCAGGCCGATATCGAGGCCTTGAAGACGCAGTACGACGAGGCGTTGGGCACCATCAACCGGCGCTTCGAGGACCGCGTCGAGAAGCTCGAGCGCGGCGACGAGCTGCCGCCGGGCGTGTTGAAGATGGTCAAGGTGTTCGTCGCGGTGAAGCGCAAGCTTCAGCCGGGCGACAAGATGGCCGGCCGCCACGGCAACAAGGGCGTGATCAGCCGGATCCTGCCGATCGAGGACATGCCGTTCCTCGAGGACGGGACGCAGGTCGATATCGTCCTCAATCCGCTGGGCGTGCCGTCGCGCATGAACGTCGGCCAGATCTTCGAGACCCACCTCGGCTGGGCGGCGCGCGGCCTCGGCAAGCAGATCCAGGAGATGCTCGACGGGATCCACGAGCGGGGCAAGGAGCTCGCCGGCAAGGACGCCAAGGCGATCCGGGCCAAGCTCAAGGACATCTACGGCAGCCAATATGCGAAGGAGATCGACGCCCGCGACGACGAGGCGCTGATGGACCTCGCGGCTAACCTGACCGCGGGCATTCCGATGGGCACCCCGGTATTCGACGGCGCCCGCGAGCCGGACGTCTCCGAGATGCTGGAGAAGGCGGAGCTCGATCCGTCGGGTCAGGTCACCCTGTTCGACGGCCGGACCGGCAATCCGTTCGATCGCAAGGTGACGGTGGGCTACATCTACATGCTGAAGCTCCACCACCTCGTGGACGACAAGATCCACGCCCGCTCGATCGGGCCGTACAGCCTGGTCACCCAGCAGCCGCTGGGCGGCAAGGCTCAGTTCGGCGGACAGCGCTTCGGCGAAATGGAGGTGTGGGCCCTGCAAGCCTACGGCGCTGCCTACACGCTTCAGGAGATGCTGACGGTCAAGTCGGACGACGTGATCGGCCGGACCAAGGTCTATGAGGCGATCGTCAAGGGCGACGACACGTTCGAAGCGGGAATCCCCGAGAGCTTCAACGTGCTCGTCAAGGAGATGCGGTCGCTGGGCCTCAGCGTCGAGCTCGAGAGCATCGAGTCCGAGGAAGACAGCCCGACCGCCCTCGCCGCCGAGTAATCGCAGATACCCACCCCAACCCCTCCCTCAAAGGGAGGGGCAGGAGTTGAAGAGAATGAACGAACTGACCCCCTTCGCCAATCCGATCGCCAAGCCGGAGACCTTCGACGAGATCCGCATCGGCATCGCGTCGCCCGACAAGATCCGCAGCTGGTCGTTCGGCGAGATCAAGAAGCCCGAGACGATCAACTACCGCACGTTCAAGCCCGAGCGCGACGGTCTGTTCTGCGCGCGCATCTTTGGGCCGATCAAGGATTACGAATGCTTGTGCGGCAAGTACAAGCGCATGAAATACAAGGGAATCGTGTGCGAGAAGTGCGGCGTCGAGGTCACCGTCTCGAAAGTCCGCCGCGAGCGCATGGGCCATATCGAGCTCGCCGCTCCGGTCGCGCACATCTGGTTCCTGAAGTCGCTCCCCAGCCGCATCGGCCTGCTGCTCGACATGCAGCTCAAGCAGCTCGAGCGCATCCTCTATTTCGAGAGCTATGTCGTGATCGAGCCGGGCCTCACCGCGCTCGAAAAGTACCAGCTCCTGACCGAGGACGAGCTGCTCGCCGCGCAGGATGAATATGGCGAGGACGCCTTCTCGGCCGGGATCGGCGCCGAGGCGGTCAAGACGATGCTCATCGACCTCGACCTCGCGGGCGAGAAGGAGCAGTTGCTCCAGGAGCTGGCGGAGACCAAGTCTGAGCTCAAGCCCAAGAAGATCATCAAGCGCCTGAAGGTCGTCGAGAGTTTCCTCGAGTCGGGCAACCGGCCGGAATGGATGATCATGGAAGTCGTCCCGGTCATCCCGCCGGAGCTTCGTCCGCTCGTCCCGCTGGACGGCGGCCGCTTCGCGACGTCGGACCTCAACGACCTCTATCGCCGGGTAATCAACCGCAACAACCGCCTGAAGCGGCTGATGGAGCTGCGCGCCCCGGACATCATCGTCCGCAACGAGAAGCGCATGCTGCAGGAGGCGGTCGACGCGCTGTTCGACAATGGCCGCCGCGGCCGCACGATCACGGGCGCCAACAAGCGTCCGCTAAAGTCGCTATCCGACATGCTGAAGGGCAAGCAGGGCCGGTTCCGCCAGAACCTGCTCGGCAAGCGCGTCGACTATTCGGGCCGTTCGGTCATCGTGACCGGCCCGGAGCTGAAGCTGCACCAGTGCGGCCTGCCGAAGAAGATGGCGCTCGAGCTGTTCAAGCCGTTCATCTACTCGCGCCTCGACGCCAAGGGTCTGTCGATGACCCTCAAGCAGGCGAAGAAATGGGTCGAGAAGGAGCGCAAGGAAGTCTGGGACATCCTCGACGAGGTGATCCGCGAGCATCCGGTGCTCCTCAACCGCGCGCCGACGCTCCACCGTCTCGGCATCCAGGCGTTCGAGCCGGTGCTGATCGAAGGCAAGGCGATCCAGCTTCACCCGCTGGTGTGCGCCGCGTTCAACGCCGACTTCGACGGCGACCAGATGGCGGTCCACGTCCCGCTGAGCCTCGAGGCCCAGCTGGAAGCGCGCGTGCTGATGATGAGCACCAACAACATCCTCTCGCCCGCCAACGGCAAGCCGATCATCGTGCCGTCGCAGGACATGGTGCTTGGCCTCTATTACCTCAGCCTCGAGAAGGAGGATGAGCCTGGCCAGGGCATGATGCTGAGCGACATGGCCGAGGTTCACCAGGCGCTCGCGGCCGGCGCGGTGACCCTGCATTCGAAAATCGTCAGCCGGGTCCCGCAAACGGACGAGGACGGCAACACGTACATGAAGCGGTTCGAGACCACGGCCGGCCGAATGCTTCTCGGCGAGACGCTTCCGAAGAGTCACAAGGTGCCGTTCGAAACGGTCAACCGGGTGCTGACCAAGAAGGAGATCGGCGACGTCATCGACATCGTCTATCGCCACACCGGCCAGAAGGAGACGGTGCTGTTCGCCGACGCGATCATGCAGCTCGGCTTCCG
>DASURT010000088.1:0-11645 GCA_036375515.1 Sphingomicrobium sp. | reverse complement strand
CGAGAATTACAATTGGCAACACCAGGATTTGAGGACCGAGAACGGGATCAAGTACGGCGACACGATCGAGAATATGGACTTTCCGTACCTGGCGAAGATTACCAAGCTGAACGTCGCCGCGCTCGCCGCGATCGCCAGCGCTCCACCGCCGCCCGAGCCGAAGGTCGAGGGCGCGGTCAGCACGGATACGACGGTGACTTGGACTGCGCCGATTACGCCGGGGACGCAGTTCAGGATTCACTGGAGGCGGACAGATGCGAACCAGTGGGAGGTGTCGCGAGCTGCATCCGCCAGATGCGGCACGATCATCGATCCTAATGTCTCAACAGTCCCACCACCGGGGCAAGTCTTCACGTGCGAAGAGAAGCTGCCCCACATCCGTGTCGACGACTGGGTGTTCGGAGTCTCGTCGGTGAGCAAGGACGGGTTCGAGAGCCCGGTCGCCTCGGCGGTGCCCGGCGGCGCGTTCAAGCCCTACGTCGCATCGGAGAAGAAGCCCTGATCGTCACCCTGAACTCGTTTCAGGGTCCATTCTGGAGACCCGCTGAGGGCTTCACGCAAATGGATGCTGAAACGAGTTCAGCATGACGGGAGTCAGAGATACCGACCGGCCGACCGCCGAGCGACCGCTGGCCGGAATGGCGCTCAGGCTGCTGACCGCTCTGCTCCTGGCGCTGATGTTCGCGATGGTGAAGCTGGCCGCGAGCCGGGGCGTCAATCTCGTCGAGAGCCTGTTCTACCGCCAGTGCGGGTCGGCGCTGTGCGCGATCGGGCTGGTCGCCGCGGGGCCGGGCTTCGCCTCGCTGCGCACGCGCAGGATCGGCGCGCACGTCACCCGGATGGCCTTCGGAATGACGGCGATGGCGCTCAACTTCCTTGCCTTCATCCTGCTTCCGCTGGCGGAGGCGACGGCCATCGGCTTCACCGTGCCGATTTTCGCCACCGTCCTGGCTGCGCTGATTCTCGGCGAGCCGGCCGGCCACTGGCGATGGGGCGCGGTCGCGGCGGGCTTCGCGGGCGTATTGCTGATCGTCCAGCCGGGCAGCGGCGAAGTCTCGCTCGGCGGTGCGGGGGTGGCGCTTGTCGCCGCCTTGATCACGGCGTCGGTGACCATCGTGATCCGGCGTCTCGGGGCCACCGAGAAGGCATCGACGACCGTCTTCTGGTTCGCTCTGAGTTCGCTGGTTCCGCTCGGCTTTCTGATGCTCGGGTTCGCCCGGAGCCACGATCCCGCGACCTGGGCGGTTCTCGCGGGCCTGGCGCTCGCCGGTGGACTGGCCCAGCTCACGCTGACCGGCTCTCTCAGGCTGGCGCCGGTCGCCCTGGTCATGCCGATGGATTACACGAGCCTCTTGTGGGCGACGATCCTTGGCGTGTGGATCTTCGCCGAGCTGCCCAGCCCGAGCACGTGGATCGGCGCACCCCTCATCGTCGTTAGCGGCATTGTGATCGTCTGGCGTGAGCACCGACTGGCGCGACGGGTGGCATTGTCGATCGGCGAATCGGGAGCCAATTAGACTTCATGTCCCGCAAGCGCTCCGCAGGCCTGCCTTCACGCAAGCAGATCCTCGCCTTCATCGCCTCGTCCGACCAGCCGGCGGGGAAGCGCGAGATCGCGCGGGCGTTCGGCCTCTCGGGGCAGACCAAGATCGACCTGAAGCGCCTATTGAAGGACATGGCGGACGAGGGGCTGATCGATTCATCGCCCGGCCGAGCGTTCCACAAAGCTGGGGGCGTTCCGAAGGTGACGGTGCTACGCGTCGCGCAGGTCGACGACAGCGGCAATGCCTGGGCGGTTCCCGAGCAATGGCATGCCGAAACTCCGCCGCCGCGGCTGCGCGTCGTCGAACGCGGCCAAGGGAAACAGCGGCGCGGTGCGTTGGGGATCGGCGATCGGGTGCTCGCGCGCACCGAGGTGAAGGGTGACGGCTTCGTCGCCCATCCGCTCAAGACGCTCGCCCGCTCGGCCGAGCTGGTGCTCGGCGTGGTCAAGCGCGAGGGCGAGCGATTCTGGCTGTCGCCGGTCGACAAGCGCGAGCGGCGCGAGCTTGCGATCCACGACCTGAAGGACGCCGAGGCCGGCGATCTCGTCTTGTGCGAGGTCACGGGCAGGCCGCCGCGGGCCGGCGCGCGAGTCGACGCGGTGCTCGGCGACCCGTTCGCTCCGCGCAGCTTTTCGCTGATCGCGATCCACAAGCACGGACTGCGCCACGAATTCGCGAAGGAAGCGATCGACGAGGCGCACCGGGTCTCGCAGCTGCCGCTCGGCGAGCGCGAGGATCTGACGCATTTGTCGATCGTCGCGATCGATCCCGAGGACGCGCGCGACCATGACGATGCGATCTGGGCGGAAGCCGACGGGGAGGGGGGCTGGAACGCGATCGTCGCCATCGCGGACGTCAGCTATTACGTTCGCCCCAGCTCCGAGCTCGACAAGGAGGCGCGGGCGCGCGGCAACAGCGTCTATTTCCCCGATCGGGTGGTGCCGATGCTGCCCGAGGAGCTGTCGGCCGACATCTGCTCCTTGAAGGCCGGCAAGGAGCGCGCGGCGCTGGCCTGCCACATGCGGATTGCGTCCGACGGCGCCCTTAAAAGCTGGCGTTTCACTCGCGCGAAAATTTCTGTAGCAGCAAATATTGCCTATGAGGATGCTCAGGCCGCGATGGATGCGGCGGAGGAGGAACGGGTCGAGGTCAGTTCGCCGGTCTGCTTCATGCCGCCGATCGAAGGCCGAGTTCCCAGCGAGATCGTCGAAAAGGCGTTAAGGCCGCTGTGGGGTTGCTGGCGGGCTCTGCTCAAGGATCGGATCCGCCGCGGAACGCTCGAGCTCGACTTGCCCGAACGGCGGGTGATGCTCGACGAGAAGGGGCGGATCATGTCGATCGCGCCGCGCGACCGGCTCGACGCCCACCGGCTCGTCGAGGATTTCATGATCGCCGCCAACGTCGCCGCCGCCCGGGCGCTCGAGGCGAAGAAGGCGCCGGTCATGTATCGCGTCCACGAGCCGCCGAGCCGGGAGAAACTGGTCGCGCTCAAGGATTATCTCGCGACGTTCGGCATCGAGTTCGCGCTCGGCCAGGTGATCCGCTCCGGAACCTTCAATCGAATCATCGAGCGCCTCGGTGACGCCGATGGCCGCGAGGAGATCATGGAGCAATTGCTCCGCACGCAGATGCAGGCGCGCTACGGGCCCGAAAGGCTCGGCCATTTCGGGCTCGCGCTCGCGACCTACGCCCATTTCACCTCGCCGATCCGGCGCTACGCCGACCTGCTCGTCCATCGGTCGCTGGTCAGCGCCTACAAGCTCGGCGACGGCGGGCTTCCGCCGCACGACGAGGAGCGGTTCGAGCAGATCGGCGAGCAAATCTCGATGCTCGAGCGCCGGGCGATGGAGGCCGAACGCGAGACGATCGACCGTTATGTCGCGGCCTTCCTCGCCGACCGGGTCGGCCAGCTGATCGAGTGCCGCGTCACCGGCGTCCAGCCGTTCGGCTTTTTCGCGACCGTGGAGGATCTCGGCGGCGACGGCCTCATGCTCGCGAAGGACCTCGGCACCGAATATTTCCGCTACGACGAGGCGGCGAAACAGCTCGTCGGCGACGAGACGGGCGAAACCTACCGTATCGGCCAACGGCTGACCCTGAGGCTCGCCGAGGCGAACCCCGTGTCGGGCTCGCTCCGGTTCGAGCTTCCGGAAGGGAGCTACGGCGGTCGCTCGATGCCGCTCCGCCGCGACCGGGTGCGCCGCGGCCGTCCCGCCAACGTCCGCCACTCCAACCGCCGGCGCTGAGCCCATCGCAACCTTTGCGGCCTCGCGGTATTGAGAGCGTCAGCAAGGAGCAGGGCCATGGCATACAAGATCGCGATCCTCGTCGGCAGCCTTCGCGAAGGCAGCATCAACCGAAAGGTCGCTCGCTCGATCTGCGCGATCCGCGGCGACAACCTCGACTGCTCGATGATCGAGATCGGCGACCTTCCGCTCTACAATCAGGACCTCGATTCCAACCCGCCCGGGCAGTGGGTGCGGTTCCGCGATCAGGTCAGGTCCGCGGACGGCGTGCTGTTCGTGAGCCCGGAATACAACCGCAGCGTTCCGGGGGTCCTCAAGAACGCGATCGACATCGGGTCCCGGCCCTACGGCGAGAGCGTCTTCGACAAGAAGCCGGCGGCGATCGTCACCGTCTCGCCGAGCGGCATCGGCGGCTTCGGCGCGAACCACCATCTGCGCCAGTCCTGCGTGTTCCTGAACATGCCCATGATGCTGCAGCCGGAAGCCTATCTGGGGCATGTCAGCGACGACAGCTTCGACGAGGGCGGGTGTCTGAAGGACGGGCCGCTCAAGGACCTGATCATTGTGGTCGCGCATGCGTTCGCCGGCTGGATCGAGATGATCCACCGCTCCCGGCAGCTTCTCGCCGAAGATGCCGCCCATGCCGCGCAGCAGAAGCAGGAGGAACACGCCTGACACTTGGCGGCTCCGCGCGGAGCCAGTTAGTTATGCGTATCGATCACCACCCCGCGGGAGGATGAGATGGAATTCACCTGGCTTTCGCGCTGGCAGCCGCAGCTGCTTGCGATCCTTAGAATCGTCGCCGCTCTCCTGTTCATCGAGCACGGCACGGCCAAGCTGTTCGCCTTCCCCGTGGCGCAGCCGGGGGCTCCAGATCCGCTTCCGACCATGCTGGTCGTTGCCGCGGTCATCGAGCTGATCGCCGGCACGCTCGTTACCCTTGGCCTGTTCACGCGCCTCGCTGCCTTTATTGCCGCCGGCGAGATGGCGGCCGCTTATTTCATCGGCCACTTTCCGCGTGGATTCTGGCCGGTCGTCAACATGGGCGAAGCTTCGATCCTGTTCACCTTCGTGTTCCTCTACATCGCGTCGGCCGGCCCGGGGGCGTGGAGCATCGACGGCGCGAGGATGCGGAACATGCCGATCAGGTGACTCTGGCGCGCTCGCGGAAGCGCGGCTGGTCCCATTCGCGACTGTCGAGGATTTCGGCGACGATTTCGGCCGCGCGCAATGCTTCGGCGTAGCTGTTGTACAGCGGCGCGAAGCCGAACCGCATCAGGTCCGGCGCGCGGAAGTCACCGATCACCTCGCGCGCGATCAGCGCCTGCATGACGGCATAACCTTCCGGGTGCGCGAAGCAGACGTGGCTGGCGCGCTGTTCCGGGTCGCGCGGCGAGGCGAGGCTGACCTCGGAGCCGCAGCGCGCCTCGACTTCATCGATGAACAATTGCGTGAGCGCGCGCGCCTTCGTCTCGACGTCGCGCATCGCGATGCCCTGGAAGGTGTCGAGGCCCGCCTCGAGTGCGGCCAAGGCGATGACCGACGGAGTTCCGGTGAGGAATTTGAGGATGCCGTTCGCGGGGCGGTAATCGTCGTCGAACGCGAAGGGCTCGGCATGGCCCATCCAGCCCTGGAGCGGCGAATGGAGCTCGTCCTGCAGACGCTCGGCGACGTAAAGGAAGGCCGGAGCGCCGGGGCCTCCGTTCAGATATTTGTAGCCGCAGCCGACCGCGAGGTCGCAGCCGGTCCCGTCGAGGTCGAGCGCGATCGCGCCCGCGCTGTGCGACAGGTCCCAGACCGTCAGCGCCCCGGCCGAATGCGCCGCCTCGTTGACGAGCGCCATGTCGTGAATCGAGGCGCTGCGGTAATCGACATGGGTGAGGGTGACGACGGCGGTATCGGAGTCGATCGCCCCCGGCACGTCCTCCGCGGGCACGGTCTTGAGCTGAAGGCCGAGCAGGTCAGCGAGGCCCTCGGCGACATAGAGGTCGGTCGGGAAATTGCGCCGCTGCGTCAGGATCGTCTTGCGATCCGGCCGCGCACGGGCCGCCGCGGCGAGCAGCTTGAACAGGCAGACGCTGGTCGAATCGGCGATCAGCAGCTCGCTTAACTTCGCCCCGACGATCGGCGCGAGCTTGGCCGCGATCCGCGTCGGCCAGTCGATCCAGCAATGCTTGTTCCAGCTGGTGATGAGGTCGTCGCCCCACTGGCGTTCCATCGCGAGCAGCCTGCCCGCCGTCGCGACGGGCAGCGCGCCCAGCGAATTGCCGTCGAGGTAGATTACGCCGTCGGGGAGCTGGAACCGGTCCTTTGCGAAGGCCAGCGGATCGTTGGCGTCGAGTTGTTGGGCTTGTTCGAGGGTCATCCATTCTCCGTCACGCCCGCGGAAGCGGGAGTCCCGCTGCCTTTTGGCTTCGCGCAATTTTGAAGAAAAGCGGGATTCCCGCTTTCGCGGGAATGACGCTCAAAGCTTCGGCAGCGTGACGCCCGTCTGCCCCATATATTTGCCGGCGCGGTCGGCGTAGCTCACCTCGCACGGTTCGTTCCCCTGGAGGAACAGGAACTGACAGGCGCCCTCGTTGGCATAGACCTTCGCGGGGAGCGGGGTGGTGTTGGAGAACTCCAGGGTCACATGGCCTTCCCAGCCCGGTTCGAGCGGGGTCACGTTCACGATGATTCCGCAGCGCGCATAGGTCGATTTGCCGAGGCAGATCACCATCACGTCGCGCGGCACGCGGAAATATTCGACCGTGTGGGCGAGCGCGAAGCTGTTGGGCGGGATGATGCAGACGTCGGTCGTCCGGTCGACGAAGCTGTTCGCGGCGAAATCCTTCGGATCGACCGTCGCCGAATCGACGTTGGTGAAAATCTTGAAATGGTTGGAGACGCGCGCGTCATAGCCGTAGGAGGAGAGGCCGTAGCTGATGCAGCCTTCGCGCCGCTGGGCTTCGACGAACGGCTCGATCATGCCGTTTTTCTGCGCCTGCTCACGAATCCAGCGGTCCGACAAAATCGCCATTCGGAGTGCCTAACGGGACGGCCCGAACGCTTCAATTTCACCCGGATTATTTCTGTGGATGGAGCGTCACGCACGATTTTCGGAGTTCCGCCGAGCGCCGTTCCGATTCGTGCACAATCCATCCACAGCCGGCTCGCCATGTGCTACTTTCGTTCTCGTTGGGTGTGGGGCCGCCCGAGCCTAGAGGATTCGTCATGGCCCAAGTCGTTCAGCTCGCCGAGTCTCAGTCAGAGTCCGCAACTCCAGCACTTCCCCAGAACATCGAGGCCGAGGCCGCGCTCCTCGGGGCGCTGATGATCGACAACCGGCTGGTCGAGGACGTCCAGCTGAAGCTGCAACCGCACCATTTCTTCGAGCCGCTGCACGGGCGCATTTACGAATCGATTCTCCGGATGACCGACGGCAACCGGGTCGCGAACCCGGTGACGCTTCGGCCCCTGTTCGAGAGCGACGAGGCGATGAAAGAGGTCGGCGGACCCGCCTATCTCGCGCAACTGACCGGCTCCGGAGCGGCGGTGATCGGAGCCCGCGACTTCGCTCATCAGGTTTACGACCTTGCTTTGCTGCGCGCCCTCATTGGGGTGGGGAGGGACCTCGTCGAGGGCGCGCTCGACACGAGCGAGGAGATCGCTCCGCTCGAGCAGATCGAGAAAGCCGAGACCGAGCTGTACAAGGTCGCCGAGCAAGGTGGCGCGGAAGGCAAGGCAAAGTCGTTCGCCGAGGCGACCAGGGACGCGCTGCAGATGGCCGAGCGCGCGCTCAACAGCGGCGGCCACCTGTCGGGAACGACGACCGGGCTCGACAGCCTCAACAGCAAGATCGGCGGGCTTCACGCGTCGGACCTGACGATCGTCGCCGGCCGTCCCGGCATGGGCAAGACCAGCCTCGCGACCAACATCGCCTTCTCCGCCGCGAAAAGGTTCGTGCAGGAGCAGGAGGACGGGATCGAGCCGAACAAGGGGGCCGGGGCAGCGGTCGCTTTCTTCAGCCTCGAAATGTCGGCCGACCAGCTAGCGACGCGCATCCTGGCGGAGCAATCCGGGATCAGCTCCGAAAACCTGCGGATGGGCCGCATCAGCCAGCAGGAGTTCCGCCAGCTCGCCCGCGCCGCGGCCGAGCTCCAGAGCCTGCCGCTCTACATCGACGATACGCCGGGCCTCACCATCGCGGCGCTGCGTGCCCGAGCGCGGCGGCTGAAGCGCCAGAAGGGCGTCGGCATGGTGGTCGTCGATTACCTCCAGCTGCTCCAGGGCACCGGCAAAAGCAGCAATGACAACCGCGTCCAGGAAATCTCGGAGATCAGCCGCGGCCTCAAGCAGCTCGCCAAGGAGCTGGACGTGCCGGTGCTCGCACTCTCGCAGCTTTCGCGCGCGGTCGAGCAGCGCGAGGACAAGCGCCCGCAGCTCTCGGACCTTCGCGAATCCGGCTCGATCGAGCAGGACGCGGACATCGTGCTCTTCGTCTATCGCGAGGACTATTATGTCGCGGCGCGTGAGCCCAAGGCGCCCAAGGACGACGACGACATCAAGATCGTCGAGGCTTACCAGCAGTGGCAGCAGGATATGGGCCGGGTTTACGGCCTCGCCGAGTTGATCGTCGCCAAGCAGCGCCACGGCTCGACCGGCAAGGTCCGCCTCAAGTTCGACAGCCGGATCACCAAGTTCAGCGACGTGGCGGACGAGCGCTACCTGCCGGAGATGCACAGCTAGTCAAATGAGTTCGGGGTGGGGGATGAGGGCGCCGGCTCGGTCCGGCGCCCTCTGTCATTGGGGCTAGGGCCCAATATCCTCCTGCGGTTTGTAGGCGGCCCGCCGCGGCCCCTTTTCCAGTCCCAGCGCCCGGGCGACATCGTCGTCCCAGCCGTAAATGTCCGGTCGGAACTGGACCATCGAGCCATCCCACCAGGCGGTGTGGTAGAGGAGCCGCACCGGGATCTCGCGCTTCAGCTTGACGTAGGTTTCGTCACCGCTTGCGAGGCCTTCCTGGAACTTGTCCTGTACCCCGTCTTCCGAGGCCAGCTGGTCCGCGAAATCGAGCGCGTTCTGCACCCGAACGCAGCCATGGCTGCGGTGACGTTCGGACGTCGCGAACCAGCTCTTGAACGGAGTGTCGTGCAGATAGATCTGCTGCTTGTCGCGCATGTCGAACTTGACTCGCCCAAGCGAGTTCTTCGGGCCCGGCAGCTGGATCAGCCGGCCGTCGCGATACGAGAATCCGTTGGCCGCGAGATAACCCGCACTCTTCTTGGATAGCTCGTCGTCGACGATGCTGTCGGGAACCCGCCAATAGGGGTTTGCGACGAGCTGGAACATCGGCGCCTGGATCTGCGGCGTGGTCCATCGACCCGGCTGGCCGTTGATCACCCGAAGCTGCTGCCGGAGCGCGCCGTCGCGCCAATATTCGAGGAAGCTCGCCGCCGTGTTGACGTCGATGCGGGTAGCGGGCGGCGTGCGTTCAAGCCAGCGGAGCCGTTCGAGCGCGACCGCGAGCTGGCGCGCCTTGTAGGCTGGGCCCAGGTTGAGCGCGGTGATCGTGTCGGCGCCGATCGTGCCGTCCGGCTTCATCGCATAATCGGCCTGCAGCTTCCGGACCGCGGCGGCCATGGCCCGCGAATAAAGCTGCGGGGTCGCGGCGCCCTTGTCCACCGGCGGGAGATAGCCGGCGGTGGCGAGCGCGGCCGCGATCGCCGGAAGCCGGGGATCGCGCTGTCCCGGCTTGATCGGCGTACCCTGCGGAACCGGCGCCAGGCGCAGCTTGTTCGCCTGATCGAGATACTGAAGTTGCTCCTCGGACAGTGCGCGATACTCGTCGGTTTGCGGAGCAAGCGACGCGAACCATGCACCGGGATCGCCGCCTTGCAGAGCCTGTGTGAGGCCCTGAACCACGTCCGGTTTGGGCCGCGGGATGGTGTAGATTTTGCTGATCTTCGATGGCTCGACGTAGCCGCGTGCGAGCGCCGAAGCGTAGCGGATCGCCGCCGTCGTCAGCGCCGCCTCGCGCGCGTTCGCATCCTCGGGAAGCGGCTGTTTGAGGAACAGGCCGGGCTTGAGGCCATGCGCTGGGGCTTGTCCGATCGCGTTGAGAAGCGCCTTCTCGGACTTGCCATCCCACGCGGGCTGCCATTGCCGGGCTTGGTAGAAGGCGCGGACCTGCGGATCGTCGACCGCCGCCTGGAGCGCGCCGGCTTCGACCTCCTTGGGCTGAACGCCGGATTTGCTTTCGCAGCCGGCGATGACGACGCTGAACAGGGCAAGGATGACGGCCTTGCCGGCCAAGGAACGCTTTTTCACAGCGGCCTGAACGCCACGGCTCTCGAATTCGATCCAAGTTCATCGTCCCCGGCAAATGCCGGGGAGGCCGAGGCTAGCCTTCGAGCTCGTTCGGGTCGCGCAGGCCCTCATTGAGCGTAGCGCGCGGCCGGTCGGCCTCGCTGCTGGTTACCGGATACGCGCAATAATCGGCGGCGTAGAGCGCGCTCGGTCGATGGTTGCCGCTAAGGCCGATGCCGCCGAACGGGGCGTTTGACGGCGAGCCGTTGGTCGGCCTGTTCCAGTTGATGACGCCGGCGCGGACGTGCGCCCAGAAGCGATGGTACAAGTCGGGGCTTGGGCCGATGAGGCTCGCGACCAGGCCGAAGCGCGTGTTGTTGGCTTCCTCGATCGCGGCATCGAAATCCTTGACCCGGATCACCTGCAGAACGGGGCCGAAAATCTCCTCGTCGGGACGGTCTTTGGTGTCCGTCACGTCGATCATCGCGGGGGTGAGGAACGGCTTGCCCTTCGCGATCCGCTCGAGCGGCCGCATCGGCTTGCCGCCCCTGGCGACGAGGGTCTCCCATTGCTCCCGCACATGGTCCGCGGCGGTCATGTCGATCACCGGGCCCATGAACGGCTGCGGTTTGGCGAACGGCTCGTCGACGATGACCCGGTCGAGCAATTTCTGGACCGCTTCGAGCAACGGTTCTTCCTTGCCTTTCTCGACGATCAGCCGCCGGGCCGCCGTGCAGCGCTGTCCGGCCGTCAAATAGGCCGACTGGACCACCATGGCCGCGGCCGCGTCGATGTGCCTGGCGTTCCATACGACCAGCGGATTGTTCCCGCCGAGCTCGAGCGCGAGGATCTTCCCCGGTGTCTCGGCGAACTGCTTGTGGAGCGATTGCCCGGCGCGCGCCGAGCCGGTGAAGAGCAGCCCGTCGATCCCCGGCTCGGCCGCCAGCGCCTTGCCCTGGTCGGGGCCGCCGATGAGCAGCCGGACCAGTCCTTCGGGAATATCGGCTTCGTGGAAGCAATCGACGAGGAAGGCGCCGGTCGCGGGAGTCTTTTCGGAGGGCTTGAACACGACCGCGTTGCCGGCGAGCAGCGCCGGGACGATGTGGCCGTTGGGCAGGTGCGCGGGAAAATTATACGGCCCGAGCACGGCGAGAACGCCGTGCGGCTTGTGGCGCAGCGAGATTTTGTTGCCCATCGCCGCCTCGAGCCTCCGCTGCGGAGTCCGCTCGGAATAAGCGGCGATCGAGATCTCGACCTTGTTGATGACCGCGCCGACTTCGGTTCGCGCCTCCCACAGGGGCTTGCCGGTTTCCTTCGCGATCAGCTCCGCGAACGGCTTTTCCCTGGAACGGACCACATTCGCGAAGCGGCGAAGCGCCT
Source organism: Sphingomicrobium sp. (assembly GCA_036375515.1). Lineage (GTDB taxonomy): Bacteria > Pseudomonadota > Alphaproteobacteria > Sphingomonadales > Sphingomonadaceae > Sphingomicrobium. Next base: position 187 of record DASURT010000088.1, on the reverse strand, counting down.
CGGTGCGGTAGGCGAGCGAGCGGGCGGCCCAGGTGGGGAAGGCGGCTCGGGCGGCCGCGACTTCGGTGGCGGCGTCGCCGATCTTGCCCGACCAGACTTCCTCGCCGGTGGCGGGATTGGTGGAGATGAGAGCTTTGGGCACCGGCGCTCGGTCGACGACCGGAGCGTTCTCGTCAAGACGCCGGCG
>DASURT010000087.1:0-3309 GCA_036375515.1 Sphingomicrobium sp. | reverse complement strand
GGTCTTCTTGAGCTCCTTCATCGCCGGGTCGGTCTCGCACCCCTTGGTCAGGTAGAGCTCGGCAAGGCTGTCGCGAGTCCCCGACGTCGGCGGGGGCCCGAGCACGCGGATCTTCACCGCCGGAAGCGCCGGGTTCACGTCCTTCCAGGTCTGCGCGGTGTTGGGGCCCTTGCCGAATGGATCGGCGGCGAGCGCCTTGTAGATGTCGGCCTGGGTGAGGTTCATCGCCGGGCCGTTCACCGCCTCGATGACGGTCAGGCCGTCGATCCCGATCGGCACCTCGATCACATCCTTCGCGCCGTTGCGGACGCAGGCGTCATATTCGCTCTTCTTGATCTGCCGGGACGCATCCTCGACGTCGGGGAACTGGTTGCCGACGCCACCGCAGAACAATTTCATCCCCGCGCCCGTGCCGGTCGATTCGACGATCACGCCAAGCCCCGGATTGGCCCGCATGAAATCTTCGGCGACCGCCTTCGTGAAGGGATAGACGGTCGAGGAGCCGACGACCTTGATCTGGCTCGAGCTTCCTCCGCCGCCGCTCGTGTTCGAACCGCATGCGGCGATGAGCGCCGCGAGCGGCAGCGCGATGATTGTCCTGTTCACGGCTTCACTCCCATTTGCTCGGGGGTCGGTAACGGGGCCGCCCTAGCTCCGGTTCAGGGAACGCCCTGTGACGGATTTGTTGCGGTTTCATGACAACGGCCGCGGGATTGCGACGGGCGGGCCGGACGCCTAGTTGCGCTGCCATGCCGACCAAATTCGAGACCTTTGCCGCGCTCCACGTACCGGGCGATCCGGTGGTGCTGTACAACGTCTGGGACGCCGGAAGCGCGCTGGCCGTGGTGAAAGCCGGCGCCAGGGCGCTTGCGACCGGAAGCCATCCGGTGGCGGACGCGAACGGCTGGCCCGATGGCGAGCGGGTGCCGATCGACTTCGCGCTCGAGAATGCGAAGCGCATCGTCGATGCGGTCGAGTTGCCGCTGACGGTCGATTTCGAGGGCGCTTACTCGGCCGATCCCGAAGGCGGCGGACGCAATGCCGCGCGCCTCGCCGCGACCGGAGCGGTCGGCTGCAATTTCGAGGACCAGGTGATCGGTGGAGAAGGATTGCATCCGCTCGACCTCCAGGTGCGGCGGATCAAGGCAATCCGTGACGCGGTCGGCGATCAATTCTTCATCAACGCCCGGACCGACCTGTTCCTGAAGACGCAGCAATATGACGATGCGCTGGTCGATCAGGCGATCGAGCGTGGAAAAGCCTTCGCCGACGCGGGCGCGAGCGGCTTCTTCGTCCCGCGCCTTTCGGACCCGAAACAGATCGAGCGCGTCGTGCGCGACGTGCCGCTGCCCTTGAACGTCATCGCCTTCCCCGGCGCTCCGGAGAAGAAGGTCTGGGCCGATGCGGGCGTGGCGCGAATCAGCCACGGGCCCTTCCCGCACCGGGCGCTGATGGCGAAGCTCGAGGAGATGGCGAGCGCGGCCCTCTCATAGGGCCGCGTGCGAGCCATCCGAGGGCGGCGATCGGCTAGGCGCGCCTCAGCCGCCACCAGCGCGCCCGCGGGCCCGACATCAGCACCGTCCTGCGGAACAGCCTGGCGCCCCAGTGCAGGATCAGCGCGACCCACAGCATTTGCCAGGCGAGCGCGGCGAGGTGCGGCCACAGGTCCGGCAGCTCCGCCGCCCGCGCCAGCATCACCATCGGCGACGACAGCGGAAAAACGGCGGCGATCAGCGCCTCGGTCGAGTTGGGAGCGCCGATCGCGGTCGTGGCGAAGCCGAAGATCAGCACCTGCGCGAAGGTGACCGGCATCGACAGGGTCTGCACTTCGCGGACGGTCGAGGCCTGGGCGCCGATGGTCAGGAACACCGCCCCGAGCAGGAGATAGTTCATCGCGAAATAGACGATGGAAAGCGCGAGGAACGCCGGCCAGCCGATCGCCGGCACCGCGAGCGTCGCCACGCCGCCCTGCTTGACGAGGTTGACGAGCAGCGCGCCGGCGCTGACCCAGACGATGATCCCGAGGATCGAGGCGGCGAGCATCGCGAACAATTTGCCGATGAACAGGGCGTCGATCGGCACCGCGGCCGCGATCACCTCGATGATCTTGTTCGATTTCTCCTCGATCAGCTGCGACAGCACCATTCCCGACAGCAGGATGGTGAGGAAAAACAGCAGCATCTGGCCGATCTGCGCGGTGAGCGCGCGGTCCTTCGCCAGCGAGGCGGTCGAGGCCCTGGTCGTGCTGATCGCGACGGAGGGCGGCGCAGCAGGCGGCTGGGCCGCTTCGGAAAGCATCAGAGTGAGTTGTCCGGTGACGGGATCGTCGGCCCGCAGCGCGCCGATCAGGTGCGGATCGGCGAGCGTACCGGTGACGACCGCGCGCACCGGCTTGTCGCTTCGGCCCAGGAGACGGTGGGCCTGAGCGTCGACGTCGCCTTCGGGAACGACCTCGGACAACCGCACGACCATGTTTTCGGGAACCGCCGCCGACAGCCGCTCCCTTGCTGCCGCAAGCCGTTCGAACTCGGCATGACTGAAGGCAATTGCGATCACGGGCTGCTGGGTCTGGGTCGCGACGCGCGCGCCGATGCTTCCGAACACGCCGCCGAGAAGCAGCGGGAACAAAGGTCCCAGAAGGAAGAAGATGAAGGCCTTCGACAGCACGGTCGCGGCGAAATCGCGCCGCGCGATCACATAGGACGAGCGGAGCAGCCGGATCATGACGCGGGTTCCTGGCGAACCATTGCCGCGGCCGCCGCGTCGCCCGCAATGGCGACGAACGCGTCGTGCAATCCCGGACGCTCGATCGCGAGCGTCTCGATCCCCGCCCCGCCGTCGATCAATGCCTTGAGCAAGGGCTCGGGACCGCTTGCCGGAAGCTCGAACACCCATTGCGCGCCCTCGCGCCGGGCGTCGGCCGGAATCGCGGACCGCCACGAACCGTTGGGCGAACGGGTCCGCAGCCGGACGATCGGGCGGAGCCGTCCGCGCGCCTCGTCGACGCTGCCTTCGAACGCGACCTTGCCCTTGGCGACGATCGCGATCCGCTCGCACAGCCGCTCGGCATGGGCGATCACGTGGGTCGAGAAAATGACCGTCGCGCCCTGTCGAGTCTCGCGACGGATGAGCTCCTCGAGCCGCGCCTGGTTGATCGCGTCGAGGCCCGCGAACGGCTCGTCGAGCACGATCAGCCGGGGTCGGTGGATGATCGTGCCGAGCAGCTGGACCGTCTGCGCCATGCCCTTGGAAAGCGCGCGGATCGGCTTTCGCCCCCAGTCGCTCAAGCCGTGGTCGCCGAGCAGCTCG
>DASURT010000086.1:0-4594 GCA_036375515.1 Sphingomicrobium sp. | reverse complement strand
ACGCTCAACATCCACGTCGGCCGGGGCGTCGTGGTGACGCTGATGGCGTTCCTCTTCTTCTGGGGGATCGGCCGCGTTCCGCTCGCGCAGGCGATCGCGCTGACCTTCATCGCGCCGCTGATCGCGCTCCTGCTCGCCGCTTTGGTGCTGAAGGAGGACATCGGCTCGCGCTCGATCGCGGGCTCGCTGATCGCGTTCTGCGGGGTCATCGTGATCGTGCTCGGTCAGGCGAGCGCCGCGGTGGGCGACGACGTCCTGCTCGGGATCTCCGCGATCCTCGGCTCCGCGCTCTGCTATGCGGTCAATATCGTGATGATGCGGCGCCAGGCGCTCAAGGCCAGGCCGCTCGAGATCAATTTCTTCCAGTCGGTGACGGTGATGGCGGTCTGGCTCGCGGTCCTGCCCTTCGCCGGTCCGCCCGAATGGCCGGACGGCCAATGGTTGTGGATCGCGGTCGCCGCCTCGCTGTCGACCACCGGGACATTGCTCTTCGCCTGGGCCTATGCGCGCGGGCAGGCGAGCTATCTCGCGGTGACCGAATATAGCGCCTTCCTGTGGGCGGCGCTGATGGGCTGGCTCGTGTTCCGGGAGCCGGTGTCGGGCTATACCGTGGCCGGCGCCGCGCTGATCGTCGGCGGCTGCCTGCTCGCCGCGCGCCGCAAGCCGATCGGGCCGCCGGAGATCGACGTCGCCGCCTGATCCCTGCCTGACCCCTGGCTAGGACGAGCCGAGGACGTTGATGGTGAACGCCAGCACGCCGATGTTGAACAGGAAGGCCGCGAGGCAGTGCATCGTCACCACCCGCCGGATGTTCCGGTCGCTGATCGTCACGTCCGAGGTCTGGAAGGTCATCCCCAGCGTGAAGGCGAAATAGACGAAGTCCCAGTAAACCGGCACGTCCGTCCCCGGGAACTCGACCCCCGCGCAGCCGCGCGCCGGCCCCTTGCGATAGGCAAGATGCGCATAGTGCAGCGCGTAGATCGAGTTGCTGAACAGCCAGGCGATGACCAGCGTGGCGATGATCACCGCCTTGGTGAAGGGCTGCGGACGATGCCCCACGGTCTCCGCCGCGATCGAGATCAGCAGCACCGCCATGACCAGAGCGGTGATCGCCAGGAGCATGGTGCGGTTCGCGTCGTTCGCCTGGGCGTGCCTCTCGATGACCTTGGCTTCGCGCGTTCCCAGCAGCGGCGCGCTCGAAAGAAGGAACACGAGCGCGGCTGCATCGAAGGCGGTCATGATGGCGAGCGTCCAGTCGTGAATCGCCCGGACCGACAGGGGCAAAGCGACGAACAGGACGACCAGGAACGCCAGGAAATGCGGCGGGGCAATCCGGTTGCCGATGCGCATTTGATTCGCCATGGGGGCCGACGTTTACTTCGCGCATGCTGCTCGTCCAGTGAAAGGATGCCCGTGGCCTGGGTCTGGCTCATCATGGGAGGCGTCTTCGAAGTGGGGTTCACGACCGCCCTGCGGTTCGTCGACGGCTTTCGAAATCTGCCCTGGACGATCGCGTTCCTCGTCTCGGTGACGATCAGCATGGCGTTGCTCGAGCTTGCGTCGCGCTCGATCGCGATGGGCACGGCCTATGCCGTATGGGGCGGAATCGGCGCGGTCGGGACCGTCGTCGTCGGCATCCTATTCTTCGACGAGCCGGCCGCGCTCGTTCGAATCCTGCTGATCTTCGGGATCGTCGCCGCCATCGCCGGACTGAAGCTCACGGCCTGAGCATCGGCACGGACGCAATTCGTCTTCAGCCGTTGGCACTTTGCCGAAGTTCACGGCGTTGTCAGCGTCCGTTCAGTTCGCCGCCGTACCGGAGTGTCATGGTCGTCCGAGCGTCCTGCCTGCCGCTGCTGCTCGGCGCAGCCTTTGCCGCTTCGCTCTCCGCCGCTGGCCGGGCGCAGCAACCTGCCCCGCCGGACCAGCCGGGCACGGATCGGCAAGGCCCCGCGGCGCCTGACGCAATTGACAATGGTGCCCAGCCCGCGGACGAATATGGCGAGGAAGAAATTGTCGTCACCGGCCAGCGCGCCCGCGGCTCGGTCGTCGGCGACATCCCGCCCGAGCGAACCTACGATTCGCGCGACGTCCGGGCGACCGGCGCGGCCAACATCAGCGAACTCCTCGACGCGCTCGCGCCGGAGATCGGGAGCGCGCGCGGTCGCGGCGGCGAGCAGCCGGTGATTCTGCTCAACGGCCAGCGCATCTCCAGCTTCCGCGAGCTCCGCGACATTCCCACCGAAGCGATCAGCCGTGTGGAGGTCCTGCCCGAGGAAGTCGCGCTCAAATACGGCTACAGGGCGGACCAGCGCGTCGTGAACATCGTGCTCCGCCAGCGCTTCCGCTCGACGGTCGCGCTCGTCCGGCCGAGCATCGCGACCGAGGGCGGCTATGTTGCCGGCACCGGCGACCTCACGCGGCTCCTGATCCAGCGCAACGGGCGGACCACGCTCAACCTCCACGCCGAAGGGAACGGAATGCTGACCGAGGCGGAGCGCGACGTGCTCCTCTCCGAGCAGCCGCCTTCCGGAGCGACGCAGAAGGACGTTCTCGAAGCGCGGTCGCTGATCCCTTCGCGCCGCCAGGTCCGAGGCGCGGCGACGATCAATCGCCAGGTGCTCGGCAACGTCTCGGCGACTCTCAACACCGAGCTGGAGCATGACTCGAGCCGATCGCTGATCGGCCTCGGCGATACCCTGCTCGAGCCGCTTGCCCGAAACACCACGAACGACAGCGCCCACGCGGGAACCACGCTCAACTGGGACAAGGCGAACTTTCACTGGAACGTCACCGGCAATGCCGACCTCGACCGGGCCGTGACCCGCACCGACAATGACGATCCGGCGCTTGCGCGCGATCGCGCGAGGACGACCACCCTGGCGGCGGACCTTACCGCGACCGCGAACGGGAACCTGTTCAAGTTGCCGGCGGGCGACGCCAGCGCGACCTTCACCCTTGGCGGGAACACGCAACACCTCGACAGCGAGCGGCGGGACGCCGGTTCGGCCGGCTCGGATTCGCTGAGCCGGACGACGGGAGAGGCCGGCGTCAATCTCGACCTGCCGATATCCCGCCGCAACCGCGATTTCAGCGCGCTCGGAAACCTGACGCTCAATGCCAATGCCGAGGTCGATCGCCTTTCGGATTTCGGCACGCTCACGACGCTGGGCGGCGGAGCGAACTGGTCTCCCGCCGACCGGCTCAATTTCATCGGCAGCTGGACCCGCGAGGAAGGCGCGCCGACGATCCATCAGCTCGGCGATCCGGTGCTCGTGACCGAGGGAACTCGCGTGTTCGACTTCACCACCGGAGAGACCGTGCTCGTGGCCGCGACCACCGGAGGGAACCCGGATTTGCTCGCGGACCGCCGCAACGTGTTCAAGCTCGGCGCCAATTGGCAGCCGTCATCGAAGATCGATCTGCGGCTGCGGGCCGATTACGTCCATTCGACCACCGACAATCCCATTTCCAGCATCACCGTGACTCCGGCAATCGAGGCGGCCTTCCCCGAGCGCTTCGTTCGAGATTCGTCGGGGCAGCTGACGAGCGTCGACCTGCGCCCGATCAACTTCGATCGCGCCAGGCGCGACACGATTCGCGTCGGGTTCGACTTCACCAGGCCGTTGAAGTCGCGGCGTCCGTCGCAATCGGTGATCGATCAGATCCGCGCGCAGTTCAGGGGACGTGCCGGCGGCGCTTCGCAGGGCCAGAACGCGCCGGCCGGCGGTCCGCCTCGCGAAGGGGGTTTCCGCCGTGGAGGACGCGGTTCTGGAGGCGGGTTCTTCGGCGGCGGCAACCGCGGCCGGCTCCAGTTCTCGCTGACCGACACGATCACGTTGGTCGACAAGGTGAGGATCCAGCCCGGCATCCCCGAGCTCGACTATCTTCACGGCGACGCGGCGGGAGCGACCGGCGGGACCCCGCGGCACCAGGTCCAGGCGCAGGCCGGATACTTCAATAATGGACTCGGCGCGCGGCTGTCGGCCAACTGGCGCAGCGGAACGAGCGTCGACAATGTCGAGGGCGACAATCTGCGCTTCTCGCCGCTCGGGACCTTCGACCTGAGGTTGTTCGCCAATCCGGGCGACGTGCCCGAGATCGCGGTCAAGCATCCCTGGCTGCGCGGAAGCCAGGTGCGGCTCGAGGTCAACAACATGTTCAACGCCAGGCAGAAGGTGCGCGACGCCGCGGGCAACGTGCCGCTCAATTACCAGCCGGACCTGCTCGATCCGCTCGGCCGGACGGTCATGATCAGCTTTCGCAAGCTGTTCCTTCCGCCGCCGAGCTTCTTCCAGCACCAGAGGCAACAGCAGCAAGGCACGACCCCCGGCGGAGCCGACTGAAATTTCGCATTTCCTGAAATTGTGCTTTAGCCGCGCGTCATGACGCCCGTTCAGCCCGTCCGGGGCACGCAAAGCCTGTTGGGAGAAGACGCCGACCGCCTCGCAGCGGTCATCGAGGCGTTCGACAAGGTCCGCCGGCTGTTCGGCTTCAAGCGGGTCGAAGTGCCGACGATCGAGCAAACCGCGGTGTTCGCCCGGACCATCGGCGAGACCACCGATGTCGTCTCCAAGGAGATGTACACGTTCGA
>DASURT010000085.1:0-4731 GCA_036375515.1 Sphingomicrobium sp. | reverse complement strand
GCAAACACCGCATCGATGAGGTCGTGCCGGACCCCCGCCTCGCGCTGCTGGACCTTGAGACGGTCGGCGAAGAAGTCGAAAATGTCCTTGTCAGCTCTAAACTCGCGAGGAGCTAGCGAAGCTACTTCCACCGCGTGTCGGAGGGGCAGGCGTAGTTGGCTTCCCAAAATGAGGCCAATGACCCCCAGCCCTGAACGACGAAGCGCATAAGGGTCTTTTGATCCGCTGGGGGGCATTTGGGCCCCGAAGAACTGGCAGATTGAGTCGAGCTTATCCGCCAGAGCGATGGCAACCGTCACCGGCACAGTCGGCACCTCATCCCCCTGCCCCACCGGCTTGTAATGGTCGCGAACGGCGTCGGCGACCGCCTTGGGCTCTCCCTGCGCTTCGGCGAGATAGCCGCCGACCACGCCCTGCAGCTCAGGGAACTCTCCCACCATCCCGGTGACGAGGTCGGCTTTCGCCAGCCGCGCGGCGTGTTCCACCTGGTCCGCCCTCGCGCCCTTGACGATGCCTTCTTCGACCAGCCAGCGGGCGAGCTTCGCCACGCGCTCGACCTTGTCGGCGACGGTGCCGAGCTTCTCGTGAAAGACGATCCCGTCGAGCTTTTTCGCCTGCTCCACGAGCGGGACCTTTAGATCCTGCTCCCAGAAGAAGCGCGCGTCGGCGAGCCGCGCGGCGAGCACGCGCGCATTCCCTTTCGCGATCGCTTCCCCGCCGTCGTTCGCGACAATGTTCGCCACACACACGAACGCCGGCGCCAGCAGCCCGTCCGCGCCAGTGCAGGCGAAATATCTCTGGTTGGTGCGCATGGTGAGCACGATCACCTCGCGCGGCACATCGAGGAATTCGGGATCGAAGCGGCCGAGCAGCGGCACCGGCCATGACGTGAGGGCGGCATTCTCGACCACCAGCCCCTCGTCCGGGACCAGGGTCAGCCCCGCTTCCGCCGCCGCTTTCTCAGCGCCTTCGCGGATCAGCCGCTCGCGCTCGTCCTGGTCGACGATCACATGGCAGGCGCGGAGCTTCTCGGCATAGTCGCTCGCCCCGCCGATGGTGATGCAACCGGGATGATGGAAGCGGTGGCCGACGGTGGTCGCGCCGCTCGCGATGCCGTCGATTTCGACTGGCACGATGTCCTCGCCGAGGATCGCGACGATGCCGTGCAGCGGACGTATCCAGCGTAGCGATCCGTCTCCCCAGCGCATCGACTTGGGCCAGGGAAAGTCGGCGACGATCCGCTTTACCGCCTCGGCGATCACGTCCGCGGCCGAACGTCCGGGCCGCTCGATCACCGCGTAGAGCACGCCGTCGCGATCTTCGAGCTGTTCGCGCTTCAGGCCCGTCTTGCGGAGGAAGCCTTCGAGGGCCTGCGTCGGCGCATTGGCACGAGGGCCCTTCACTTCTTCGCGAGCAGCTTCGGTGGCCTCGGCGACGTCGCGCGCGATCAGCACAAGGCGCCGGGGCGTCGAATGAACGTCGATCTTGCCCGTCCCGAGGCCCGCCTGGGCGGTGCAATCGGCGAACATGCGAGCGAGGTCGTTGCGCGCCCTGGCCTGCATCCGCGCCGGGATTTCCTCCGACAGAAGCTCTAGCAGGAAGTCGGCCATCAGCGCTCGATCCACTCGGCGCACGCCGCCTTCGCGAGGTCGCGCACGCGGCCGATATAGGCCTGGCGCTCGGCCACCGAGATCACGCCGCGCGCCTGCAGCGTGTTGAAGATGTGGCTCGCCTTGATCGCCTGCTCATAGGCCGGGATGGGAAGCCTGTTCGCAAGGCAGTTCTCGCACTCCGCGGTCGCCCGGCGAAACAGGTCGAACAAGGCATCGGTGTCCGCGACCTCGAAATTGTACGCCGACATCTCGCGCTCATTCTCGAGGAACACGTCGCCGTAGCTGACGCCGGCGTCATTGAACTTGAGGTCGAACACGTTGTCGACGCCCTGGATGTACATCGCGAGCCGCTCGAGGCCGTAGGTCAGCTCGCCCGTCACGGGCTTGCATTCGAACCCGCCGACCTGCTGGAAATAGGTGAACTGCGTCACCTCCATTCCGTCGCACCACACTTCCCAGCCGAGCCCCCAGGCGCCGAGCGTCGGGCTTTCCCAATCGTCCTCGACGAAGCGGATGTCGTGCTTCAGGGGGTCGATCCCGATCTCGACGAGGCTGCCGAGATAGAGGTCCTGGAGGTCACCGGGGCTCGGCTTCAAGACCACCTGATACTGATAGTAATGGCCGAGGCGGTTGGGGTTCTCGCCGTAGCGGCCGTCGGTCGGCCGGCGGCACGGCTGGACATAAGCCGCTCGCCATGCGTCCGGCCCCAGCGCCCGAAGCACGGTCGCCGGGTGAAACGTCCCCGCCCCCATCTCCATGTCATAGGGCTGGAGGATGACGCAGCCCTGCGCGCCCCAATAGCGGTGCAGCGTGAGGATCAGGTCCTGGAAGCTCAGGCTCAAGGTCGAAAGGCCCCGTTCAGCGCGTGCTAGAATATGCCGTGGCTTTGGCCGTGCCTTCAGCGAAGCGCAAGCTTGAGCGGCCCAATAGGCGGCCTACATGCGCACGATGACCTTGCTCGGACGCCTTCTTGCCCCCGTTGCCGCGCTTCTGGCGCTGGCGAGCCCATCGACCGCGGCGGCCCCGGCCGGCCGCCCCGCGCTGTGGGCCGTGTCGGACTCGGATACGACCGTCTATCTCTTCGGGACGATCCATCTTCTCCCAGCGAACTATCAATGGCGAACGCCCAGGTTCAACCAGGCCGTGTCAAGTTCGCAGCAATTGGTCGTCGAAACTCTCGTCGACCTCCAGAAGCCGGACGGAATCCAGGCGGCAAAGCTGAATCTCGGCTTTTCCCGGGGCCTTCCGCCGATCGCCGAGCGAGTGCCGCCCGAGAAAAGAGCGCTGCTCCGAAGCGTGATCGCCAAGAGCGGCATCCCCGAGAAATATTACGACCAGATGGAAACCTGGCTTGCCGCGTTCGAGCTTCTGGGGGTCCGATTCCGCGAAATCGGACTGGCGGGCGAGGCAGGACCGGAACAGACCCTGCAGCGCGAATTCACCGCGGCAAGGAAGCCGATCGGCGAGCTCGAAACCAACGCCGAGCAGCTCGGCTATTTCGACAAGCTGCCCGAAGCCGCGCAGCGGATCCTGCTCGAGGGCGCGATCGAAGAACCGAAGAACATGAACAATGATTTCGCGAAGATGCTCGCGTCCTGGTCCAGGGGCGACGTCAAGGCGATCTCGGTGTCCTTCAACCGCGACCTCTCCGTGTCGCCGGCGCTGAAGGAGGCCCTGCTCGACCGCCGGAACGCGAACTGGAGCCGCTGGGTCGGGCAGCGAATGGCCATCCCCGGGTCGGTCATGCTCGCGGTCGGCGCGGGCCACCTCGCGGGTCCGGAATCGCTCGTCGCGATGCTCAAGCGCGAGGGCTATAAGGTCCGCCGCGTGCAGTGAGGATGCGCGACGCTTGTTACTGATCTGCAACGACAAATCTTCACGAAATAGCCGTTTTTGCTAGACTTTTCTTAACATCTCGGTGACCATAATCATCGGGTATCGGGCTGGGGGGTCTGATGCGCGGATTGAGCGGGAAACGGGGCATTTCTCCTCCCGGGTGACGTGCGCCCGGCGCTCATCGGCCATCGCTTTCTCGAGGCACCGATCAGGCCTTTGGAGGCTGATGGATGATGACCATTCTCGCCGCTGCCGCGATTGCTGCCGCAACGCCTCCCGCGCTGCCGGCCGAGAACGCCGATCCGGCCATCTTCCTGGTCAGGGACCAGGACACGACCGTCTATATTTTCGGCACCTTTCATGCTCTCGACGGAAAGGCCGATTGGTTCAACGACCAGGTGAAGGCCGCCTTCGACCAGTCCGGGGAGCTGGTGCTCGAGACCCTGGTCCCCGAAGGCCCCGCGCCTATCGCGTTTCACAACGTACCCGGACCGAAGTTTGCGGCGCCGTCGGTTACACCGTCGGCGTCTTTTCTTGCGACCACCCGAATGGCGATCAGCGCCGGCAAGTCACAGGGGATGAACGTCGGCAACGGAGCGGACATGGTGCTTCGCCGCGCCGCCGAGCTCGCCGGCAAGAAGGTCGAAGGGCTCGAGACGCTCGAATCGCAGTTCGCCATGTTCAACCGGCTGCCCGCGCCGCCTCGCGCCGCGGCGCCGCGACCCGGCTCGCCGGTCGAGATGGACGGGCAGATGCAAAATCTTTCCAGGGCGATGGCCGACATGCAGAACGCCTGGAAGCGCGGCGACCAGAACGTGTTCGCGCAGATGCTGGGCCAGCTCCAGCGCAGCTCGCCCGACACCTACCGCATGATGTTCACCGAGCGGAACGCACGCTGGGCCGACTGGATCGCCGGCCGGATGCAATATCCGGGCACGGTGTTCGTCGCCGTCGGTGCCGGTCACCTTTCCGGCAAGGACAGCCTGCTCGTTCGGCTCGCGGAGCAGGGCCTCCCCTCCACCCGGGTCAACTGACGGCCCCAACAAATCTTCATCAAAGTACTACCTTGATGGGAGCCGACGCCGTCATCCCGGACTTGATCCGGGATCCATCTTCCTCCCCAATCTTGCTTTTCCAAGAGGCGTGCCTTAGTGGGCCGGCTCCCCTAGCCATGGTCATCCCTGGAGGCGTGGCGGGGTATTTCTATTGGAGACGCGAAAATGAGCGAACAGCTGACGCTGCCCGCCGAGGCGCGCGACCGGGCTGGCAAGGGAGCCTCCCG
>DASURT010000084.1:0-2095 GCA_036375515.1 Sphingomicrobium sp. | reverse complement strand
GTCGACAATGCCCGAAAAAAGTTAAGGGAGCCGGGCGGTTGCTCGTTTCATCCGAAATGAACGGTTGCCCCATCCGAATCCGATGCGGTTCGCGTCGTGAACGTCGAGCATCCACGGTAGGTCGGATTCATGCGTTATCAGGGTGCCGAACTTCCGCTGAAGCTCGACGGCCTGGCCGCCGCCCGCGCTTTTTTCGCTGGATGTTTTGCCGAGTTCGACGATGCGCGCGAAAGGCTGTGGGTAGCGCACCTGGACGCGGACGCGCTCTGCCTGCACGTCAGCCGTCACGACGGCGGCGAGAGCGGACTAGCCTTTCCGCTCCGGAACATCATCCGCGATGCCGTGCGGCACGGGAGCACCGGGCTGGTCCTCGCCCACAATCACCCGAGCGGCGACCCTCATCCGAGCCTGGCCGATTGCCGCACGACGCGGCGGCTCGCCAGCCTTGCCGAAGCGATGGATTGCGCGGTGCTCGACCATCTGATCTTCGTCGGGGACGAATGCACGAGTCTGAGACGCCTGGGCTACCTGTAGCGGATCGTCATTGCGAGGAGCGAAGGCGACGCGGCAATCCAACCCCTGCGCTGGATTGCTTCGCTCTGCTCGCAATGACGGCTAGCTTTTGCAGGGCTTGATCTTGTCCGGCTCCGGCCTCGGACCTGCAAGGCGAAAAGCCATGAGATAGGTCTCTCCGCCAGTCAGCATGCTGAACTTCGCCGGCGCCAGGTTGAGGCCGGCGAGCTCGCACTTTAGTTGCTCCGGGGGCATTCCGTGGCGGCGCACCGGGCGGTCGGCGTCGACGACGACGATCAGGCCGTCGGGCCTCAGTCCCTCGCGCAAATGCCACAGGAAGGCGTAGGGCGACGCGACCTCGTGATACATGTGCACGAGGAAAATCCGGTCGAACGACCGCGGCGGAAGCATGGGGTTGTCAGGCGTGCCGAGCTTCACCGCGACATTGTCGAGCCGCTCGCGCTGCACGCGGTCGCTGAGCGAATCGCGGACCGACGGCAGGATGTCCTCTGCAAGCACTCGGCCCTTGGCGCCGACGACCCGCGCCAGCCGCACCGTATAATAGCCTCGGCCGGCGCCAACATCCGCGACCGACATGCCGGGCCTGACGCCGGCAAGCCGCATCACCTGCTCGGCCTCGCCGAGCCGGTCGCGCGCGTCTTCGGTCGAGAACGTATCGCCGACGATCGGCGCCACGTCGCGGCGCGCCTTGGGGAAATGCGGCTCCGAAGGCTCGGCTCGACAAGCGCCGAGCGCGAGCAACAACAGCGCCACTACAGCGAGCGGCGGCCTTCTACTCCACATCCTCGACCTCGACCGTCTCGCCCGTGACCCGCTGCGACAGCGCGGCGGCCATGAACCGGTCGAGATCGCCGTCGAGCACATCGCCGGGGCTCGTCGAGGTCACGCCCGTGCGCAGGTCTTTGACGAGCTGATAGGGCTGCAGCACGTAGGAGCGGATCTGGTGGCCCCAGCCGATGTCGGTCTTGGCGGCGTTGGCGGCACTTGCCTCCGCCTCGCGCTTCTGCAGCTCGGCCTCGTAGAGGCGCGCCTTCAGCTGCTTGAAGGCTTGCGCGCGGTTCTTGTGCTGCGAGCGCTCGTTCTGGCACGCGACCACGATTCCGGTCGGAATGTGCGTGATCCGGACCGCGCTGTCGGTCGTGTTGACATGCTGCCCGCCCGCGCCCGAGGCGCGATAGGTGTCGATCCTCAAGTCCTTTTCCTCGACCTGGATGTCGATGTCCTCGTCGACTTCGGGATAGACCCAGACGCTCGAAAAGCTCGTGTGCCGCCGAGCGTTGGAATCGTAGGGGCTGATCCGGACCAGCCGGTGGACCCCGCTTTCGGTCTTGAGATTGCCATAGGCATTCTCGCCTTTGACGAGGATAGTCGCCGATTTGATTCCGGCCTGGTCGCCGGAATGGTGGTCAATCATCTCGACCTTGAATCCCCGGCGTTCGCCCCATCGCGTGTACATGCGGAGCAGCATTTCCGCCCAATCCTGGCTTTCGGTGCCGCCGGCGCCGGCGTTTACCTCGACATAGGCGTTGTTGGCGTCCGCCTCTCCGGCGAGCAGCGCGGC
>DASURT010000083.1:0-6976 GCA_036375515.1 Sphingomicrobium sp. | reverse complement strand
GACCTCGACCGGGCCGATCTTGATGGGCTTCAGGGTCTGATTCATGGCTCTTGGGGCCGGCGGGAGATAGTGGAAGAGCCCTTGGCGGACAAGGCAAGCGGCCCTAGAGCGCGGCGCGCATGACCGTCACCGCCCTCATCGTCGCAGCCGGTAAAGGCGAACGCCTCGGTGGAGGCGTGCCCAAGCAGTACCGCCTGATCGGCGGCAAGCCGGTGCTTCGCTGGGCGGTGGAGGCGCTGATTCGTCATCCCGCGGTGAAGGCGGCGCGCGTCGTGATCGGACAGGGTCAGGAGGCGCTGGCCGCGGGCGCGCTGCAAGGGATCGACGTCGGCCCGTTCATCCAGGGCGGTGACCGGCGTCACGATTCCGTTCGCGCCGGCCTTGCCGAAATCGGGGGCGATGCGGTGCTGGTCCATGATGCCGCGCGTCCCTTCTGTCCGCCGGAAGTGATCGACCGACTCCTCGCGCCGCTCGAATTTTTCGAGGGCGCCGCGCCGGTCCTGCCGGTCGGCGACACGCTGGCGCGGGCGTCGGATCGGCTGGACGACGCGGTGGATCGCGCGGGGATGGTCCGGGTCCAGACCCCGCAGGCGTTCAGGCTCGCCGATCTCCGGCGGGCCTATGATACATGGCGCGGCCATACCCCGACGGACGAGACGACGGTTGTTCGGGCAGCCGGAATGAGCGTCGCCGCGGTCGAAGGCGATCCGGCGCTCGAGAAGCTGACGACGCCCGACGATTTTCGCCGGGCATCGGACTGGCTGGCCGGCCGCTTGGTTCCACGCGCCGGAATGGGTTTCGACGTCCACGCCTTCGCCGGCGAAGGTCCGGTGATTCTGGGAGGGGTGGCCGTCCCCCATTCGCGCGGTCTTGCCGGGCACAGCGATGCCGACGTCGTGTTGCACGCCATCACCGACGCCCTGCTCGGGGCCGCGGGCCTCGGCGACATCGGCCAGCATTTCCCGCCGTCCGATCCGCGGTGGAAGGACGCGGCGTCGGACCTCTTCCTCCGCCGCGCCGTTGGGCTTCTGCGGTCGAAGGGAGCGATAATCGATCACATCGATTGTACGGTCATCGCCGAGGAGCCGAAGGTGGCGCCATACCGCCAAAGCATAAGCGAAAAAATCGCAGAGATCGCCGGCCTCGGGGCGGACCAGGTGAGCATCAAGGCGACCACCACCGAGGGCCTGGGTTTTACCGGACGGCGGGAAGGCATCGCTGCCCAGGCCGTGGCGAGCATTCGAATGGCCCGCGATGCCTGAGACCCTGCTTCCCAAGGCGCTGGTGGCCAAGGCGCGCGAGGTGGTCGAAGCCAACCGCAAGGCGGGTCGCCGGGTCACGGTCGCCGAAAGCTGCACCGGTGGGCTGGTCAGCGCCGCGCTCACCGAGATTCCGGGCTCGTCCGAAATGTTCGAAGCGGGCTACGTCACTTATTCCGACGCATCCAAGGTCCACGAGCTCAAGGTCAGCGAAGAAGTGGTCGAGACATTCGGGGCGGTCAGCGTCGCGACCGCATGGGCGATGGCCCGAGGGGCCCTTGCCGCTTCGGACGCCGATGTCGCGGTCGCCATCACGGGCATCGCCGGGCCCGGCGGCGGAACTCCGAGCAAGCCGGTAGGGACCGTGGTCTTCGCCCGCGCCGAACGCGATGCGGACCCCGCCAGGATCGTCGCGGACCAGAAACTGTTCGAGAACCAGAACCGCGCCGGGGTGCGGCTTCAGGCGGCGCTTTGCGCGCTCGACTTGCTGATGCCGTAAAGCGCCGCGGCGCGCCGCTCGAAGGCCCCGGTCATCCGCCGCAGTGCGCGGTCGAACATCTGCCCGGCGAGCGCCTCGAACAAGCGCGACCTGAACGCGAAATCGACCGAAAAGCGGAGATTCGTCCCTCCGTCCGCCGCGCGCTCGAACATCCACTCGTTGTGCAGATATTTCAGCGGGCCCTCGACATAGTCGACGCAAATCCGCGTCGGCCGATCCTTCACGACACGGCTGGTGAAGCGCTCCTTGAACGCGTTGAAACCGACCACGAGGTCGGCCACCGTCTCTTCCTCGTTCGACGAGCGGACCCGCACCGCGACCACCCAGGGGAGGAACTCGTCGTAGCTGGCGACGTCCGCCACCAGGTCGAACAGTTGCTCGGGTGTGTAGGGAAGATGCCGCGTCTCGCTATGCCGCGGCATTCGCGCCTTCCCTCGCGAGCTGCTCCGCGCGCGCGGCCTGCATCTTCTTGAAGTCGTCGCCCGCATGATAGCTCGACCGCGTCAGCGGCGAAGCGGCGACGAGCAGGAAGCCCTTGGCCCGAGCGATCGCCGCATAAGCGTCGAACGCCTGCGGAGTGACGAATTCCTCGACCCGGGCGTGCCTGGGCGTGGGCTGGAGATACTGGCCCATCGTGAGGAAATCGACGCCCGCCGAGCGCATGTCGTCCATCACTTGGTGAACCTCGAGACGCTGCTCTCCCAACCCGACCATCAGGCCGGACTTGGTGAACATGTGCGGCGCCCGGCGCTTCACGCTCTCGAGCAGCCGCAGCGAGGCATAGTAGCGCGCGCCGGGCCGGATCGTCGGATAGAGCCGTGGGACCGTTTCGAGATTGTGGTTGTAAACGTCGGGTCCGGCATCGACGATCCGCTCGACCGCCGCTTCGCTCTTGTTGCGGAAGTCGGGCGTCAGGATCTCGATCGTCGTGCTCGGCGTGCGTTTGCGAAGCGCCTCGATGACCTTGACGAATTGCGACGCTCCGCCGTCCGGCAAATCGTCGCGGTCGACCGAGGTGACCACGATATGCTCGAGGCCGAGTTCCGCCGCGGCGGTCGCCACATGTTCGGGCTCCAGCGGATCGACGGCGCGCGGCATTCCGGTCTTCACGTTGCAGAAGGCGCACGCCCGCGTGCAGGTGTCGCCCAGGATCATCACCGTCGCGTGCTTCTTCGTCCAGCATTCGCCGATGTTCGGGCAGGCCGCCTCCTCGCACACCGTGGCAAGGTTGAGCTCGCGCATCAGTCGGCGCGTGGCGTGATAGCCTTCGCTGACCGGCGCCTTGACCCGAATCCAGTCGGGCTTTCGCTGCTTCGGAACCGCGGCGGGGGCGTTCATGGCGGCCAGATAGCGATTGGCGGACAAGCTTGCCACCCCCGCCCTCGCGCGGCTAGCGGCTCGACATGCCTTACCTGTCACAGCTGATCGAAGGATATCGCCGCTTCCGCGAGAACGACTGGGCGCGCGAGCGCGAACGCTGGTCCGGACTTGCCGAGGGTCAGAACCCGCAGGTCATGATCCTGTCTTGCGCCGACAGCCGCGTCGACCCCGCGCAGATCTTCCATGCCAGGCCCGGCGAAATCTTCGTCGTCAGGAACATCGCCGGCCTTGCGCCGCCCTACGAGACCAGCCACGGCTTCCACGGCGTCTCGGCGGCGCTCGAGTTCGCGGTCAGCCAACTCGAGGTCGAGGAGATATTGGTCATGGGCCACGGTCTGTGCGGGGGTTGCTCGGCCGCGCTCACCGGCCGGTTCGACGGCTCGCCCCACGGCGAAGGTCACTTCATCGCCGACTGGGTCCGGATGCTGGACGACGCGCGGGACCGGGTGCGAGCGCGTCATGACGAGCTCGACCGCGAAGCCTTTCAGGACATGGAACGGGAAGCGGTGAAGGTCAGCCTCGCGAACCTGCGCACCTTTCCATGGATCGCGGACCGGGAGCGGGCGGGCACGCTCAAGCTCCACGGCGCCCACTTCGCGATCGCCGAAGGGCGGCTGTACTTGCTCGACGAGGCGGAAGGAACCTTCCACCCCGTCTAGCCGGCTTGCTCAACGAAACAGGTCGTCAGCAGCTAAATGCGCTGGCTCAGCATCTGACGCTATAATTGTAGTGCGGCTGACCGTACTGGTCGACGTAATAGCAATAGCCGCGGGTATCGCGATAATATTGACGCCCGTTGATCACGGCCCCGAGAACGCCGCCAAGCACCGCTCCGGCGACCGCTCCGCCGATCGGGCTGATGCCTGGAACAACCGCGCCAACCGCCGCTCCGCCAAGAGCGCCGACGGCGGCGCCGGTCGCGGCGCGACGGGCCTGGCTGTTCTGGTAATAAGGATCGTACCCGTACGGGCTTGTGGCGCAGCCGGTCGCGGCAAGGCTGCCGGCGACGACCACTGCAAGTCCAAATCTCCTCATCGTCCTGTCCTTCCCACTACGCCCCCTGTACGGGCAACAGTGCTTCAAAGGGCGTTTCGTTCCCGCATCGATCATGTACCGTTCACGTACGTTACAGCGCGCGCGCCGACCTGTGGTCATTCCGGGACACTGCGGTAGAGAGTGGACAGCCAGGAGGGATTCGTTTCATGCGAGAGCGCAACGGCGAGATCGAGAATAATATTGCGCTCTTGATCGACGCGGACAATGCGAGCCCCGAGCATCTGGACGAGGTTCTCCTCGTCCTCGGCGAGCTCGGCTCGATCAACATCCGCCGCGCCTACGGCAATTGGGCCAAGGCGAGCCTCAAGGGCTGGGGCCAGCTGACCGGCCTTCATTCGATCGTTCCGATGCAGCAATTCGACGTCGTCAAGGGCAAGAGCGCGACCGACATGCGCATGACCATCGACGCCATGGATCTGCTCTACCGCGGCAATGTCGACGGGTTCGGGATCATGTCGTCCGACAGCGACTTCCTTCCGCTCGCCCAGCGCATCCGCGAGGACGGCCTCCAGGTTTACGGCTTCGGCACCGCCAAGACCCCCCTTTCCTTCCAGCAGGCCTGTTCGCGCTTCTTCGACGTCGGCGCGCTCGCGCTCGACGACGAGGAGCAGCTCGAGCAGCCGGCGATCGCCAAGGGCCAGCGGCCGGTCGATCCCGAGCTGCTGCAGGTGCTGGGGGCCGCCTACAAGGCGTCGAAGCGCGACGAGGAGGGCTACACGCCCCTTTCCGAGCTCGGCCAGCGCGCCAAGGCCGTGTCGAGCTTTGCGGCGCGCAATTACGGCTTCACCCGCCTCTCGGAACTGATCAAGGCGGTCCCGAACTTCGAGGTGAAGGCCGACGACGACGGCGCCCTGCTGGTCAAGCGCCTGCGCTGATCCATCCGCCTGTGGATGGATTGTCCACAGAAATTTCGCCTGGCGGAGCGAGTCCCGAAGTGTTGTCCGTGGGCCACAAGGCGTAGGAATTGCCGCCGCAGGGGGGAACCGCGCCTCGGGCTCACCGGTTCTCGCGCTAACCTAGGTTAGGCGACTACCGACCGATGACGCTTTCCCGGCAGGATCCTCAGCAATTCCTTGACGCCGCGCTCGATGCGCTCGCGTCCGGTCCCGACTGGCGTCCGGTTCTCGATGCGTTGCCGGTGCCGATCTACACGACCGATGCCGACGGCGCGGTCATCTATTCGAATCGGGCATGCGCCAGGTTCGCGGGACGCGAGCCCCAGCCCGGCGAGGACCGATGGTGCGTCACGTGGCAACTCTACACGACGACGGGCGAGCGGCTTGCCCGCGACAGGTGCCCGATGGCGCAGGCGATTCGCGAGAGGCGGGTGATTCGTGACCATGTGGCGATCGCCGAACGCCCGGACGGAACGCGAGTCGCGTTCAAGCCCTATCCCACCCCGTTGTTCGACGAGGACGGGTCGCTCAGGGGAGCGGTCAACATGCTGATCGACGTGACCGACGAGCAGTGCGACCGGCTGCACGAGCACGCCGACCGCTGCCGCCGCCTCGCCGGCGCGACCTATGACCGGCAGACCAGCGATGTCCTGGGCCGGATGGCCGAAGACTTCGACAAGACCGCCGACAAACTCGCCGGCAAGGGCCGATTGAAATCGCCGTAACCGCTCGAACATGAACGGGGTTCTCGACGCCCCGGCCATCGACTATCAGCAGGATCGCAGCGTTCGGACCTCGGTTCGGGAGCGTGCTTATCTGGCCGGCAATTGGGGGGATACGAATCTCATGTACGGAATCGAAACGGACGAATTCAGCGAACGCTGGGCGCCTTATGCCGTCGCCGCCCTGCGGATCGTGACGGCGCTGCTGTTCCTCGAGCACGGCACCGCGAGGCTGCTCGCATTTCCGCTGACGGAAATGGCCAATCCGCCGGCCTGGTCGATCATGTGGGTCGCGGGCTGGATGGAGATCGTCGGCAGCCTGTTGCTGATCGCGGGCTTCCGGACGCGCTGGGTCGGCTTTTTCCTCCTCGCGGAGATGGTCGTCATTTACTTCTACTCCTACGCGCCCCAGTCGCCCTATCCCCTGCTGAACGGCGGCGAAGGCACGATCCTGTTTGGCTTCATCTTCCTGCTGCTGGCGGTGATCGGCCCCGGCGAATGGAGCGTCGACAAGATTCGCGCGCGGAACCGCGATCCGGTCGTGGGCTATGAAGCGCCGGGCGGCGAACGCACCTACGATAGCTAGATCAGCTCCAGGCTGACCGTCACGTCGTCGCCGGCGGCGATTCCGGCACGACGTCGCACGTCGGCTTTCACCGGGAGCAGATAGCCGCCCGATTTCTGCGGGAAGACCGATGTGCGCCAGCTGACGTCATGGATGCGCGCCTCGACCCGCGCCGAGCGGAACCCGCGAAGGTTGATGAGGCAGTGCGCACGGATTTCGTCTGACTGTTCCTCGGGCACGGTGAGGAAATGCCAGCTGCCGTTCTCGCCGGTCCAGAGCCAGAGGGGCGCGGTGACGGTGATCATCCTACCTCGTCAGCTTCCGGTACGTCATCCGATGCGGCCTTGTGGCTTCCTCGCCGAGGCGGCGGATCTTGTCGTCCTCATAGGCCTCGAAATTGCCCTCGAACCATTCGACGCGGCTGTCGCCCTCGAACGCGAGGATGTGGGTCGCGAGGCGGTCGAGGAAGAAGCGGTCGTGGCTGATGATCACTGCACAGCCGGCGAAATTCTCCAGCGCCTCCTCGAGCGCGCGCAGCGTCTCGACGTCGAGGTCGTTAGTCGGCTCGTCCAAGAGCAGGACGTTCCCGCCCTCCTTCA
>DASURT010000082.1:0-3899 GCA_036375515.1 Sphingomicrobium sp. | reverse complement strand
GCGACCGTTCCGGCGTCGGCCATGGCCCTGGCGCCGGCTTCGTCGAGATGCTCGAGATGGTCGGCCGAAAGCGCGCGATGCTCGGCGGCGAGCGCGGCGCCATTCTGGTTGGTCAGCTGTTCGGCATGAAGCTTCACCCTGAGGCCGTGTTCGGCGGCCGCCTTGAACAGGCGGTCGACTTCGTCCGGCGTGAACGCGATGACTTCGCAAAAGGCGTCGACACTGGTCGCGAGGCCCGATTTGGCAACCTGCGGGACGAGCCTGTCGATCATCTCGCCGACATAATGGTTGCGGCGGTCGCGCTGATCGGCGGGAAGCGCGTGCAAGGCGAGCAGGGTCGGCACGATCCGCACCGCTTCGTCCTCGCCAAGCCGCTTCGCGATGCCCAGCAGCCGGATTTCGCTTCCCGGATCGAGACCGTAACCGGACTTGATCTCGATCGTCGTGCAGCCACCGCGCATCAGCGCGCCGAGGCGGCTTCGGCTCTGCTCGAGAAGTTCGTCATCGGTTGCGGCCCGCGTCCTGGCGACGGTCGAGGCAATCCCGCCGCCGGCTTCGGCGATCTCCTCATAGGTCGCGCCGGCGCGGCGCATCGCGAACTCGTCGGCGCGGTTGCCGCCGAACACGAGGTGCGTGTGGCAGTCGATCAGCCCCGGCGTGACCCATGCCCCGTCGAGCGCGTCGACCTGGGCCGCGCGATAACCGGCAAGCTCGGTGCGCTTGCCGACACGAACGATCTTCCCGTCGGCGATTCCGATCGCGCCATTCTCGATGACTCCGAGACCGTCGCCTTCGAGCGTCGCGATGTTGCAGTCGACGAGCAGCCGGTCCCACATCCATTTGCCCTTAGGCGAGCGGGCTTGCTACGGTCAAAGCGATGGCGGGCTGGCCCAACCTTTCCGATCTCGTTTCGACGGCGAACAATGATGCGCCGGTCGGCCTGGTCGGAGCGCCGCTGGCCGCGGGGTCGGTTACGCCGGGGAGCTGCGATCTCGCCCCGGGCCGACTTCGAGAAACCCTGCGGCGCATCGGCCGCTACGACGTCGAAACCGGCCGCGAGCTGGAAACGCCGCTGCTCGACCGGGGCGACGTGGAGCTCGGCGGCCTGACGATCGAGGACGCAACGCCCCGCATCCGCGAGGCGGTGGCCGCAAGCGTCGCGGCCCACGGCCTGACGCTGCTGGCCGGCGGCAACAATGCGATCACCCGGCCGGGCGTGCTGGCGCTGGGCGGCGAGCTCGGCGAGATCGGCCTCATCACGCTCGACGCGCATTTCGACATGCGCGACCTGGACCAGGGCCTGAGCAACGGCAATCCGGTGCGCGCCCTGATCGAGGACGGCCTGCCGGGCGCGAACATCGCGCAGATCGGCCTCGCCGGCTTCGCCAACAGTCGGGCGATGCACGAGGACGCGATCGAGGCCGGCAATTTCGTCGTCACCATCGGCGATGTCCGGACAAGCGGCGTCGCGCACGCGCTCGACCGGGCGCTCGACCATGTCGCGCATTGCGACGCGCTGGTGATCGACTGCGACATCGACGTGATCGACCGGGCGCAATTCCCCGCGGCGCCCGGCGCACGGCCCGGCGGGATGGCGGTGCACGACTTCTTCCATGCGGTGCGCAGGCTCGCGTCGGACCCGCGCGTCCGGATCATCGACCTCACCGAATGGGACCCGCCGCTCGATCCCACCGACCTCAGCGCCCTCACCGCCGCGCGCTGGGTCGCCGAGTGCCTCGCCGGCTACGAGATGCGCTAGCCGTCCAGCGCATTGCGCGGGGCCGCACTGCTGTTACGTTGCGCGACCTGACTTGGGAGGGAACAGGATGGCATTCGACCCGGCAGCCGCGACCGCGCGCTACATCGATAGTCTGGGGGCGGCGAACCTCGAGAAGGCGCACGCCTACACCGTCGGCGGCCACTGGCTCCTCCTGTGGAACCTCGTCGTCTCGGCGATCGTCACCTGGCTGATCGTCCGGTCGGGTGTGCTCGACCGCCTCGGACTCAAGATCGGCGAGCGCCGCCGGGCATTGCGGGCATTCGTTCTCAGTGCCGCCTTCTTTGTCGTTTCGGCGATCCTCAGCCTGCCGTGGACGCTCTACGCCAGCTGGTGGCGCGAAAGGAGCTACGGCCGAACCAGCCAACCGCTCGCCGACTATCTGGGCCAGACGGGCCTCGCGCTTTGCATCACCGCGCTCGTCGGCGGCCTGTTCATGATCGGCGTCTATTGGCTGATCCGCCGGACCGGAAAGCGTTGGTGGATCTGGTCAGGTGGGCTGACGGCCGTCGTCTTTTCCTTCCTGGTCTTGCTCGCGCCTGTGCTCATCGAGCCCTTGTTCAACAAATATGAGCCGGTACCGCCGGGGCAGGTTCGCGACGCCGTCGTGGAAATGGCCGGCCGCGCCGGGATCCCGCCGGACAAGATCTACATGTACGACGGCTCGCGCCAGTCGAACAATTTCACCGCCAATGCGGGCGGCGTCGGGAGCACCGCGCGGGTCGCGATCTCCGATGTCGCCTTCAAGAATGCGACGCTCGACGAGGTCCGTGCGGTCACCGGACACGAGATCGGCCATTATGTGCTCAAGCACACCTGGTACGGCATTCTGGCCTATTCGCTGCTGGCGATCGTGCTGTTCTGGCTCGCGGACCGGCTGTTCCCGCGCTTCGCGCGCGCCTTCGGCACCAATGCCGCGATCGGCGATCCGCGCGGAGTGCCCGTGCTGATTTTCCTGGTCTCGTTGTTCGGACTCCTCGCGCTGCCGTTCCTGAATACGTTCGCGCGAACCATCGAGACCCAGGCCGACCTCTATTCGCTCAGGACCGAGAACCGTCCGGACGCGCTCGCGACCGCGCTCGTCAAGACGGCCGAGTACCGGTACCCCCGGCCGAACGCGCTCGAGGAAATCCTTTTCTACGACCATCCGTCGGTCGAGCGGCGTGTGCGGGCGGCGATGGAGTGGAAGGCCGGGCATCCCGCGCCGGCGACGCAATAGGCGACGTCAATGCTGAAAGGCTCGCCCCCCGGATGGAGAGCGAGCCCCTACTGGGGATTCCAAGTGGCGGGAGTCCCAAGCGCGCCGGGACCACAAGGGGATCAAGCGTCCGGCGCGCCGCAGAGTCCCACGATGGCGACAGGATTGGCAATGCGGTCGATCGGGCCTGTCCCATTTCGAAACAATTTCCGCGCGTCCAGGCCAACAAAAAAGCCCACTCGAAAGCGGGCTGTGAGGGGATCGGGCGAGGCCTGGTTGCGGGGGCAGGATTTGAACCTGCGACCTTCAGGTTATGAGCCTGACGAGCTACCGGGCTGCTCCACCCCGCGTCAGGGCTGGCCTCGCAGCCGAAAACATCGTGAATGGGTTCTTCCGACCAACGCCAGCTACAAAGCCTGGCGACGACCTACTCTTCCATTGCTTAAGCAATAGTACCATCGGCGCTGTCCGGTTTCACGGCCGAGTTCGGGATGGGATCGGGTGGGTCACGGACGCTATGGTCACCAAGCTATGAAGCTGGCGTCGAGCGGAAGTTCTAGAAATCGTGCGACCTTATTGGGACCCCATCAAAGTACTACTTTGATGGGAACCCTTTTGGGCATCTAGCTGAGGTCTAACCGATCGCCAGCAGGACTGACGATGATGGTGGGACTCTCAAGCGCGAAATGAGCAATTAGGACCGGTTAGCTCCATGCGTTACCGCACTTCCACACCCGGCCTATCAACGTGGTGGTCTTCCACGGCTCAAAGATACCTTATCTCGAGGGAGGCTTCCCGCTTAGATGCTTTCAGCGGTTATCCCGTCCATGCATAGCTACCCTGCTGCGCGGCTGGCGCCACGACAGGTCCACCAGAGGCATGTTCACCCCGGTCCTCTCGTACTAGGGGCAACTCCTCTCAAGT
>DASURT010000081.1:0-23142 GCA_036375515.1 Sphingomicrobium sp. | reverse complement strand
TGGATAATACTGCCTCCCAGTTAGGTACCGGAAGATCGAGCGACGTCGAATCCTTCGGGTCGAACCCGGCCATCGCTTCGAGCAGAATCGCGCAATCGCGGACCGAGCGAGCCATCGGCCCAGCCTGGTCAAGCGAGCTGGCGAAGGCGACGATCCCCCAGCGCGAGCAACGGCCGTAGGTCGGCTTGATCCCGCAAATGCCGGCGAACGCCGCGGGCTGGCGGATCGAGCCGCCCGTGTCGGTGCCGGTCGCGCCCGGCGCGATCTGAGCCGCCACCGCCGCCGCCGACCCGCCCGACGAGCCGCCCGGAGTCAGGCCGACATTGCTGCCCTTGCGTCGCCACGGACTGATCACCGGGCCGTAGGCGCTGGTCTCGTTCGACGAGCCCATGGCGAACTCGTCCATGTTCAATTTGCCGAGCATCCCCGCCCCCGCCTTGCGCAGGTTCGCGGTGACACTGCTTTCGTAGGGGGGCTTGAAGCCCTTGAGGATTCGGCTGCCGGCGGTGGTGTCGACGCCGCGCGTCGCGAACAAATCCTTGATGCCGAGCGGAATGCCCGCGAGCGGCGGAAGCTCGCCGTTGCCTCGCGCCTTATCCGCCGCTTCCGCAGCCGCGAGTGCATCCTCCGGGGTCTCGACCGTAAAAGCGTTCAGCGTCCGCGCCGCCGCGACGGCAGCGTTATATGCCTCCGCGATCTCGCGCGCGGTGAACTCGCCGCCGCGAAACCCGTCGCGCAGCTCGGCAATCGTCTTACCCGTGAGCTCCGACATCATTTCGTCACCCCCGCGAAGGCGGGGGTCCCGCTTGTCTTTTCAGGGGCCGCGCGAAGGCAGCGGGATTCCCGCTTTCGCGGGAATGACGAGTGGAGGGCGCTCATCACTCGATCACCTTGGGCACGGCGAAGAACCCGTGCTGCGCATCGGGTGCGTTGGCGAGCACGTCCTCACGGATATTCCCGTCGCTCACGATGTCGTCGCGAAGCCGCAGCTGCTGGTCGATCACGGTCGCCAATGGCTCGACGCCGTCGGTATCGACTTCACCGAGCTGCTCGACCCAGTCGAGGATATTGTTGAGCTCGGGCACCAGCCGCTCGAGCTCCTCGTCGCTCATCGCGATCCGCGCAAGCTTCGCGATGTGGCGCACCTGTTCATGGGAAACGGACATGCGAGTTTTTTGATTCCTTCCGGGTCGGCAAGCGACCCGGTGGCGCGATAGCGGGGCGTCCCCGCCCCTTCAAGGCGATGTGCTGGAGCCGCTATCCGCCTAACGCACGCACAGCACGTCGACGAGCCAGGCGCTTGCAGCCGCCGGCTGCAGGTCCGCGTGGGCCGAAGACCCCCAGCCGATCGAGCGGCAGAAGTCATTGGCGCGGCGCGTGGCTTCTTCGGTCGTCGCGGGCTTGACCTCGATGCGATTGCCCTTGTTCTGCGGCGCGACGAAATATTCGCTCGCCATGCCCCGCAACGACGGCGTCGGGGCGGCCGGTTCGAAGGTGCCGCCGGTAGAGACGGTTCCGCCCGGCACCGCGACGGCCTGACCGACCGGTCGCGCCGAGCGCACATTGATCGCAGTGGCCTCGACGGAAGTGCTGAACCGCTTGCAGCCCGTGAAAGTGTTGCCGCTACACAGCTCCCAGGAGCGTCCCGGCCCGATCTGGATGCTCTTGACCGTGAACGGCAACGTCATCGCCCGCGCCGGGCCGTCGAGCGTCATGCGCGAGCCCTTGTAATGGCCCTTGCTGTAGAGTGTTATCTCGCCGGAATCCTGCGCATAAGCCTGGACCGGCAGCAGCGCGGCGATCGCGGCCGACCCGGCCAACATCCATCGCAACATCGAAAGTCCCCCTCGAATCCTCGAGGGGACTTCTGGACCGATATCCATCGCCTTCGCAATGCCTGCCGTTAGGAACGCGAAGTTGCCCGGTCAAATCGGCTCGCCTAGGCCGGCGATCCATGTGCGCCCGGCGATTCCTCGTGACGATATTGGTCCTGACCCTGGTGGTCGTCGCGGCGGCGTTTGCGATTTTCCAGTTCGGCGATCACGTGCTCCTCCGCCAGGCAACGCCCCGGGGTCATTTCGAAGCGGCGAAGGCGGGTGGCGCACCGGACTACAGCCAGGCTCGCAACTGGCTGGCCCGCCCCGATATGGACGAACGGGTGAATCCGGCCGAATGGCGCCCCGCCGGCTGGCCTCCGCCGCGCGCCATCCGGAAGCGGGTGGCCGTCTTCTACGTCCATCCGACCACCTATCTCGAGCGCGACCGCTGGAATGCGCCGCTCGAGCCCGATGCGCAAACCGAGTTCCGTACCCGCCTCTTCGTCCGGAGCCAGGCAAGCGCGTTCAACAATGTCGCGGACATCTGGGCGCCGCGGTACCGGCAGGCCGCTTACGGCGCTTTCCTCCTGAAAAGCGAGGATGCGACCAAGGCGCTCGACTTCGCTTATGCCGACGTGAAGGCCGCCTTCGACGAGTTCCTGCGCCAGGTGCCGAAGGACGAGCCGATCATTCTCGCCGGCCACAGCCAGGGCTCGCTGCACCTTTCGCGGCTGCTCATGGAACGCGGCCGCGAGCTCAAGGGCCGGCTGGTCGCCGCTTATGTCGTCGGCTGGCCGGTCAGCGACTCCGCCGATCTGCCGCCCATGGGCCTCAGGGCGTGCACCCATCCCGAGGAGGTCGGGTGCGTGCTGTCGTGGCTCACCTTTTCGGAGCCCGCCAATCCCGACCTCATTCTGGATGCCTGGACGGGAACCCGGGGGCCAACCGGAGTCCGGCGCGAGCGACGCGACATCGTGTGCGTCAATCCGCTTACGGGCACGCGCGGAGGCGAAGCGCCTCCGGCGGCGAACCCGGGGACACTGCTGCCGTCCGCCGATCTGTCGTCAGCGACACTTGTGCAGGGCGCCGTCGGCGCCCGCTGCGGCAACGGCTTTCTCTACCTCCAGGGCGACATCCCGCCGCTCGGCCCCTTCGTCCTGCCGGGTAACAATTATCACGTCTATGATTACGCGCTGTTCTGGGCCGCCATCGCCCGCGACTCGTTCCGGAGGACGGAAGCGTGGCATCGCTGATCACGACGGACACGGCCGAATTCGCCGCCGTCCTGCCGGGCGGCGGCAAGCTGGCCGGTCTCGACGTCGGGACGAAAACGATCGGACTCGCGATCTGCGACGCCGGTTGGCATTTCGCCGGCCCCGCCGAGACCGTCCGCCGGACGAAGTTCACGCATGACCTCGAGCACCTGCGGAATTTCATCGACCGCGAGCACATCGTCGGCATCGTCGTCGGCTTGCCGCTCAACATGGACGGTAGCGACAGCCCGCGCACCCAGTCGGTCCGCGCCTTCGCGCGCAACCTTGCGCCGCTCAGCCTTCCGATCCTGCTGTGGGACGAGCGCTGGTCCACGCAGGCGGTCGAACGCGCGATGATCGAAGCGGACGTCAGCCGCGCCAAACGAGCGGAGAAGGTCGACGCGCTCGCCGCCGCGCATATCCTGCAAGGCGCGATCGACGCGCTGGCGAATCTTCCGGGTCCGCAATAAGCCACGCGCTCGTGGACCTGATTTCCATCGATTCGCTGAGCGACGACCAGATCGCGACGATCCTCGATCGCGGCGAACATTGGTTCAACGAAAATCGGGCCGGCCAGCCGGCCACGGCGTTGAGCGGACGGCTGATCTTCAACGTCTTTTACGAAAATTCGACCCGGACCGCGATGTCGTTCGCGACCGCCGCGCACCGCCTGGGAGCCGCCGCCGTTTCGCTTTCAGTCGAGCATTCATCGGTGAGCAAGGGCGAGACCCTCGAAGATACGGCGCGGACGCTCAATGCGATGCGGCCCGACGCGCTCGTCATCCGCCATCGCGAGAATGGCGCGGCCGCCGTGGTGGCCCTGATCATGGATGCGCCGGTCATCAACGCCGGGGACGGAACGAACGAGCATCCGACCCAGGCCCTGCTGGACGCCGCGACGATCCGCCATCGCCTCGGCAGGATCGAGGGCGTGAAGGTCGCGATCTGCGGCGACATCCGCCACAGCCGGGTCGCGCGATCGAATGCGAAGCTTCTTCCCCGCCTCGGCGCCGAGGTGCGGCTCGCCGGGCCGCCCAAGCTCATGCCCGATGGGGTCCCGCCGCTTTCCCTCGACGAAGCGATCGAGGGCGCCGACGTCGTGATGATGCTTCGAATCCAGCGCGAGCGGCTGGAATCGGAGTTTGGCGATGCTCCCGGAGAATATCTCGAACGCTACGGGCTTACAGCGGAAAGGCTGGCCCATGCCGCCCCCGATGCGGTCGTGATGCACCCGGGTCCGATGAACCGCGGAGTCGAGATCGACGGAGCGATCGCCGACGATCCCCGGCGTTCGCTCATTGCGCTTCAGGTCGAGATGGGCGTGGCCGTGCGGATGGCCTGCCTGGAAGCGCTTGTGAGCGCGGGCTAGCGCGACGCGTACTGGATGGGCGCGTCGCCGGCGACGCCGCGGACGAAGCAGGCACCGCCGCGGCTCTTGAGCAGATTGCAGCGGGCAATCGCCTCCCGTTGACTTGCGAACCCCTTCACCGACAGCCGGTACACAACGCCCTTCGGACTGTCGAAACGGGCCGTCATCGGCGCATATTCACGCAGCCTCGGGTAGCGCTTGGTCAAGGTTTCCCAGGCGCTCGCGACCCGCTCGCGCGAGCCATAGGCGCCAAGCTGCATGACGGCGTTGGACTTACCCTCATGCAGGATCGGGTTGCGAGCAGCCGGAAGCTTGACCGTGAGCGACGCCACCTGCGGCTTGACCGGCTCGTCAACCGCCACGGCGGGAGCCGGGGCGAAGGCCGGCGCGGGAGCCGCTTCAGCGACTTCTGCAGCCACTCGCGCCGGATCGTGCGGTGGAGGAGCGGGTGAGACGGATTGCGGCGCGGCCGGAACAATCTCGGCGAATTGCGGCTGAGGCGCGGGAGCCGGCGCGACCGGAACCGCCTCGGCCTGCTTCGCCCCGGTCGGGTGAAGCGCGAGCCGCGTCGGCTGACCGGGGTCGGTCGCGGCGGGAGCGATTCCCGTCAGCGCGGCGACCTGGTCGGATGCATGGGTCGGCGTGGCGAGCGCCATCCACTGCTGGATGCGCGCGTCGATCTGGTCGGCGGGAACGTCCTGGCCGGCGATGATCCGCGCGTTCGTCCAATCGCCCGAAAGACCGTAGGCAAGCGCCAGGTTCTGGCGGACCCGCGCGTCCGCGCCGGTGGCGCGAGCGGTCGGCTCGAGGACCTGCACGGCGTCGTTCGGGCGGCCGGCGAGAGCGAGCGCCAGGCCGAAGTCCGCGGGATCCAGCATCGACTGGGCGGAGCCCAGGAACTCGATCGCTTCCGCATTCTTGCCCTGGGCGATCTCCACCAGAGCCAGCTTGAGCACGACCTGCGGCTGCGCCGGATAGATCGAGAGCGCGTCCTTGTAGGCGGCCTCGGCCGAAGCGAAGCGGCCGGCGGCGAAATAGGTATTGCCGAGCAAGGCGCGGAAACCGGCATCGTCGGGAGTCTTCTCGACCGCGCGCTCGGCAAAATTGATCGCGGTTGGCACATCGTTCTCGTTGAGAGCGGCGAGCGCCCGGGTCGCAAGGCCGATCTCTCCGCCCGCCCGACCACCAAATCCCGACGTGGTGACGCGGGTTTGCGGCGCCGCGCAACCCGCGATCATCGATCCGAGGGCGACAAGCGAGGCGGCGGAAGCGAAACGGAATTTGGACATAGGATTTACCCCTTGCGTTTGGCCTTCTCGGCCATGGCATCGAGTTCGGGCATCTCGCGCAGCAGCCGGTCGACCGCGGCGGTCACGATCTGCTGGGCGGAGCGGCCGTTCACCGCACAGGCGAGGCGCAGCTTCAAATGGCGGTCCGGATCGAGGCGGAGGGTGAACGCCGCCTTGGACTTGCCGCCTGAAACGGTACGGGAAATGGGCGTCCGTGCCGGAGCGGCGACAACGGCCGGAGCCGGAACCTCCACCTCTTCGACCGTCGGAGTCGGCTCGAACGCCGGCGACGGCTGGGCAACCGCGATCGGCTCGAAGGCCGGGGCCGGCTCATAGGTGTCCGTCAGTTCGAAGGCATCGGTCTCGCCGGGGTCCTCGACCGCCTCGTCCGGCTCGGGCGAATCGGGGGCGTCGGCATCGTACAGCTCGGCCGTCTCGTCGAACTCCTCGTCCTCCTCATCGACGCCCAGCCGGTCGGCCAGCTCGGCCTGCTGCGTGTGCACCGGAGAGTGGATCGGCGTGAGGCCCGTCGGATGGACGCGCGGATGCTCTTCGACAGCTTCACCGAAAGCGTCGTGAGACGCGTCGCGCGGAGCCGGCGCCGCCTTGGGCGGCTCGAAGCCCATGTCGTTCCAGCCGAGATCATCCTCGAGGTTACCGCCGCCCATCTGGCCAAAGCCCTGGGGCTTCATGGCCGGCCGGGCCGCACCCTTGCGGGCGAGGAGGCCGGAGGAGAGGGAGGCAAAAGGCTTGGGATCGCTCACTTACCTGGGCTCCCGTTACTGGCCGACGACTCGGCGGCCGAAGCCGCCGACCGGACGCGGACTGGCAGGAGCCAAGCCCGGCGCCGAAGTGGGCGCCGCGAAAATCGTCCTGCGGAAATTCTTCTCGAGCCGCTCTGAGATATACTCCCACAGCTCCACGATCTCGCGGGCGGAACGACCGTTCGGATCGATTTCCATCACCGTGCGGCCGTCGATCATCGACGCCGCGAAATCGGTGCGGTGGTGGACGGTCACCGGAGCGACGGTGCCGTGCTGCGACAGCGCAACCGCGGCCTCATAGGTGATCTTGGCCTTGGGGGTCGCCGCGTTGACGACGAAGATCAGCGGCTTGCCCGCGCGATCGCACAGGTCGACGGTGGCGCCCACGGCGCGCAGGTCGTGCGGGCTCGGGCGGGTCGGAATGACGATCAGCTCGGCGACCGCGATGACGCTCTGGATCGCCATGGTGATGGCCGGCGGAGTGTCGATCACGGCAAGGCGAAAGCCCTGCTGGCGAAGCACTTCCAGGTCCGACGCGAGGCGGGCGACCGTGGTCTGAGCGAAGGCCGGCATATCGGCCTGGCGCTCGTTCCACCAATCGGCAAGGCTCCCCTGCGGATCGATATCGATCAGGCAGACCGGCCCCGCTCCCGACAGCTGCGCCTGCACCGCGAGATGGCCGGACAGGGTCGTCTTGCCCGACCCGCCTTTCTGCGATGCCATTGCCAAGACGCGCATGCTTTTCCCCTCGCCCTGTGACGTAAGTTGAGGAAGGGAGTGGCATCACAGCCTCTAAAATCTGGTTAACGCGGCTACGACCGTATTTCCCCCGAAATGGCGGTCGGCTAAGCTTTGTGCGGAGTGGTATTAGACATGTGTTCCAGATACTTGGTTGTCGCGATCCTGGCCGTGACGGTGGCCGGGCCGTTACCCGCGCAATCGGTGAGAGCGGGCATCGAAGCGTGGCAAAAGGCGGATTATTCCGCCGCCGTCGCCGTCTGGCGACCGCTTGCCGACAAGGGTGACGCGGATGCGTCCTTCAACCTCGGTCAGGCGTACCGGCTCGGCCGCGGAGTCCCTCAGGACCTGCTGTCGGCGCAAAGCTGGTTCGAACGGGCGGCACGCAAAGGCCATCTCGCCGCGCAGACCACGCTCGGGCTGATGCTGTTTGAGAACGGTAACCGGATCGCGGGCCTGCGCTGGCTGAGGCAGGCCGCGGAGAGGGACGAGCCGCGGGCCCTGCTGATCTACGGCACGGCGCTGTTCAACGGCGTCGGCATGCCGCGCGATCCGTTGCTCGGTTACTCGTACGTCAAACGCGCAGCCGACCAGGGGCTGGCCCCGGCGAAGGAGACACTGGCGGAGATCGAGCAGATCCTTCCCGAGGCAGACCGACAGAAGGCCCTCGCGCTCGCGACCGCCCGAGCGGCGCCAGCGGAGCCCGAGCAGCCAAAGAAGGCCGCTGCCGCGAAGCCAACGGTTGCTGCTCCAAAGGCACGGTCCGCGCCGAACCCGACTTCGGTTCCCGCAAAAGCAACCGGCCCCTGGAGAATCCAGCTCGGGGCTTTTGCCCGGAGGGCCTCCGCGGAGGAGCTCTACAAGTCGCTGTCACGTCGTGCGGCTCTTGCAGGCCGAGCGCCCTTCTATGTGCCGGTCGGGACGATCACCCGCCTCCAGGTCGGCCCGTTCGCGACGTTCGCGGAAGCGCAAGCGGCCTGCGCCGCGCTTGGCGGCCAGGCCTGTTTCCCGACCATGGCGAAATAGGCTCTAGGCCCGGAACCATTCGCGGCGGCGGACGCCCTGAACCCACAGCAGGGCGTCGAGACCGTGATGCTTGAGCTCGGCGTCCGCGACCTCGGCCAGCGCGGGCTTCGCCTTGTAGGCAATGCCCAGCCCCGCCTCCTCGATCATCAGCTTGTCGTTGGCTCCGTCCCCGACCGCGATGACGTCCGCGCGTTCCAACCCAAGCTCCGCGCGAGCGTCCGCCAGTGCGTCGCGCTTGGCCATGGCGTCGACGATCGGGTCGCCAACCTCGCCGCTCAATTTGCCACCCGCGAAGACCAGCCGGTTGGCCTTCACCCGGTCGAAGCCGACGGCTCTCGCGATCGGATCGGCGAACGACAGGAACCCTCCCGATACCAGCAGGCAGCTGGCGCCTCCCGCCCGCATGGTCTGGACCAGCGTTTCGGCTCCCGAGGTGATCTGGACGCGCTCGTCGAGACAGCGGGCGAGCGCCCGTTCGTCGAGCCCCGCCAGCAGGCGCACGCGCTCCCGAAGCGCACCCGAAAAATCGAGCTCGCCGCGCATCGCCCGCTCCGTGATTCGCGCGACCTTCGTCTTGAGACCGGCATAATCCGCGAGCTCGTCGAGGCACTCCTGACCGATAATCGTCGAATCCATGTCGGCGACCAGGAGCTTGCGCCAGCGGGGCTCGTCGCCCTGGACGACGACGTCGACGTCGTCGAGCGCCGCCATCGCCCAGCACGCGCTCTTCGGGTCGCCCGCGAACGTGAGGTCGGCGGCGTCGCCCTCGTCGATCCAATGCGAGAAGGCGGCCCTTGGGTCGACCTCCCGAAGCTGGCCGAGCGCACGGTCCACGAGCCTGTCATCGAGACGTCCGGCTGCTATCAGCGTCGCAATCGCCATGGGTTCGAGCTCTCTACCTCCTCTCGCCTTAATCGCCGGACCGACCGCGAGCGGCAAGTCGGCACTTGCGCTGGCGCTGGCGGAACGCGTCGACGGCGTGATCGTCAACGCCGACAGCGCGCAAGTCTATCGCGGCATTCCGGCGCTCAGCGCGGCTCCGACGGCCTCGGAACGCCGCCTCGCCGAGCATCGGCTTTACGGATTTCTCGACGGTTCGGAGCCCTGCTCGACGGCCGACTGGGCCGAGGCGGCGAAACGGGAGATCGCCGACGTCCACGCGTCAGGCCGGCTGCCGATCTTGGCCGGCGGGACGGGCCTCTACATCCGCACGTTGCTGGACGGCATTGCCCCGGTGCCGACGATCGACCCGGGCGTACGGCGCCGGGTGCGCGAAGCTTCGGCTGAGGCGAATCGCGCGAAGCTGGCCGAGCTCGACCCCGACGCGGCGGCAAGGCTGAACCCGAGCGATTCGGCGCGGATCGCGCGCGCCCTCGAAGTCGTTTTGTCCACCGGCCGACCGCTTGGCGATTGGCAGAAGCGGCGCGAGGGCGGGATCGCGCGCGAGATCGAGCTTCGGCCCCTCATCCTGCTTCCGCCGCGCGACTGGCTCTACCGGCGCTGCGACGAACGCTTCGCGCGGATGGTCGAGGGCGGCGCCATCGCGGAGGTCGAGGCGCTGCTTGCGCGAAACCTCGACCCGAACCTGCCGATCATGCGCGCGATCGGTGTGCCCGAGCTCGCGGCCCATCTGCGCGGAGAACTCTCGTTGGGCGAGGCGATCGCCGCCGGCAGCCAGGCGACGCGGCGCTACGCCAAGCGCCAGTACACCTGGTTCGCGCATCAGCCGCCGCGCGAGTGGCCGCGATTCACGGAACCGCTCGACGAGAACATAATGCCGCGCGCGCTGGAACTGCTCGGCGCAAGCGCCTAGGCGGCGGCTCGTGGAGATGCTTCGCGACCCCGACATCGACCCCTCGCCATTGGCGAGCAAGCGTGTCGCAATCATCGGCTATGGCAATCAGGGCCGCGCGCAGGCGCTGAACCTCCACGACAGCGGAGTGGATGTGGTCGTCGGGCTTCGCGGCGAATCGTCCAGCGCGACCGAAGCGGAGGCCGCGGGGCTCGACGTCGACCTGATCGACAAGGCCGTGGCCTCGGCCGACGTCGTCATGATGCTCGCGCCGGACGAGATCCATGGCGCGCTCTATCGCGAGATCGAGCCGAACCTGCGCCAAAGCGCCGCGCTCGGCTTCAGCCACGGTCTCTCGATCCGCTTCGGTTTCGTCGAGCCGCGAGCCGATCTCGACGTCTTCCTGCTCGCTCCGAAGGGCCCTGGAACGGCGCTTCGCTCGCTCTATACCCAGGGCAAGGGCATGATCGCGCTCTGGGCTGTCGGGCAGGACGCAACCGGCCGCGCACGCGATATCGCCCTCGCCTACGGGCGTGCGATGGGCTGCGCCCGCGCCGGTCTCATCGCGTCGAGCTTCGCCGAGGAAGCCGAGGCCGACCTTTTCAACGAGCAGGCGGTGGTGTGGGGCGGCGTGCCCGAACTGCTCATCGCCGGCTTCGAGACGTTGGTCGCGGGAGGGATTTCGCCCGAAGTCGCCTATCTCGAATGCGTGGGCGAATTGCACCTGATCGCCGAATTGATCGAGGCGCGGGGGATCGCCGAAATGCGCGAGGCGATCTCCAACACGGCCGAGCTCGGCGCCTTGCTGGGTGGAAAGCGGATCGTCGACGATGGCGTGCGCGACCGAATGGCCGAGATCCTCCGCGAAGTCCGCGAGGGCCGGTTCGCCGACGAACTGCGCCGCGAGGAAGCGAGTGGCTACGCTCGATTGGAATCCGCGCGCGCCCACGCGCGAAAGGCGCTTCTTGAGCAGACCTTCAAAAAGCTGGGCAACGGCGATCAGTAAGTCGGAATGACGGTCTCTGCCGTCTCGGTATCCGCGGCCGGGCGGTCACCGGCGCTCGCGCGCTCGAGATAGGCGCGCTGCAGCCGGCGGTGCGCCTCCGCAACATCCGGGTCATCCGCGGCTTCCGCAAGCTCCAGCTCCTCGGCCGCACGCCGCGCGAAATAGATGCGGTCCTTGCTGTCCATGGCGCGGCTCCTTCCCTTGCAGGGGCGGATTGTAGCAAAAATGTCCTCCAAAGTCGCCTTTTTGCCCGTCCAGCTATCCGCTCATGCCTTCGATTTGGCGCGTTCGATCGCCTCCACGAGCACGCGCTTGGCCTCCTCGGCATCGCCCCAGCGCCCGACCCGGACCCATTTCTGCGGCTCGAGGTCCTTGTAGTGCGTAAAGAAATGCTCGACCTGGTTCATCACGATCTCGGGCAGGTGTTCGCGCTCGTCGACCTTGGAATAATAAGGAAATGTCGTGTCGACCGGCACGGTCAGCAGCTTCTCGTCGCCGCCATGCTCGTCCTCGAGGAACAGGACCGCGATAACCCGAGCGCGAACCACCGACCCCGGGATGAACGGGGTCCTCGAAACCACGAGCGCGTCGATCGGATCGCCGTCAAACGAGAGGGTGTGCGGAACGAAGCCGTAATTCGCCGGGTAGCGCATCGCCGTGTGCAGGATCCGATCCACGAACAGCGCGCCCGACTTCTTGTCGAACTCATATTTCACCGGCTCGCCGCCCACGGGCACTTCGATGATCACATTGATGTTTTCGGGCGGATCGTCGCCGATGGGGATCAGGTCGATATTCATGGCAGATGCCCGGCGCTCCTAAACACCGCCAGGCCGAAGAACAATGCGGAGACGCTCGCCGCCGCCGATCCCACCATATAGCCGGCCGCGAGGCCATAAGCGTGGCGCTCGACCAGCAATGCGGCATCGAGCGAGAAGGCGGAAAAGGTCGTGAAGCCGCCCAGCACGCCGGTCGTCAGGAACAATCGCAGGTGCTGGCCGATGCCGGGGCGGAACGCGAAATAGCCCGCGAGCAGCCCCATGAGGAACGAGCCGAACACGTTGACCACCAGCGTTCCGAACGGAAAATCGTAACCGAGCAGACGCACCGCGGCGACATTGGTGCCGTGGCGCAACGCTCCGCCAATCCCGGCGCCGAGGAAAACGATCAGGTAAAGCATGAGCCTCCTACCGCAGCAGATCTGCGAACGTAGGAGCCATCAGCCGGTCGGCGGTTAAAAGGGAGACCCCATTCCCTTCGCCGTCTCTAGCCTGATCCGCAGGGCAGGCAAAGTTCACCTGCGGCCGAACAGTTTTTCGATCTCGGTATGACCCAGCTTCACCCAGGTCGGGCGCCCATGGTTGCACTGGCCCGAACGCGGCGTGACCTCCATCTCGCGCAGGAGCGCGTTCATCTCCGCGACCGAGAGCAGGCGCCCGGCCCTTACCGACCCATGGCAGGCGATCGTCGCGGCGACATGGTCGAGCTTGTCGCGGAGGCTCAACGGTCCGCCGAGTTCGGCGATCTCGGCCGCGAGGTCGTGGAGCAGACCAAACAGGTTGGTCTTGCCGAGCGCGGCCGGGACCGAGCGAACCAGGATTGCGGCAAGTCCGAACCGCTCGATCTCGAGCCCGAGCTCGGCCAGTTCCGCGGCCGCGCCCTCGAGCCGGTCGCAATCGGGTTCATCGAGCTCGACAACCTCCGGGATGAGCAACGCCTGGCGCGCGACCGCGCCCCCTTCCCGCGCGGCGCGCATGCGCTCCAGCACTAGCCGCTCGTGAGCGGCGTGCTGATCAACGATCACCAGGCCGTCCCGCGCCTCCGCGACGATATAGGTGGCGGCGACCTGCCCGCGCGCGACCCCCAACGGATAGCTCGGCACCGGATCGATGGCCGGCTCGGCGCGCCCCTGCGGCACGAACGTCACGGGCTCGAAGACCTGTTGCTCCTCCCGGACGGTGGCGATGCCGGACCCGAGCGCCGGCTCGGGTTCGTAGCTATCGCTGCTCGTCCACATGGCCGGAGTAGCAGCCTGCTCGCGAGCGGCGCTGCGCCGGCTTTCCTCGTCGAGCGCGCGCCTGAGGCCGCCGACGATCAGCCCGCGCACCGCGGACGGATCGCGAAAGCGGACCTCGGTCTTGGCCGGATGGACATTGACGTCGACCTCCTCGAGCGGAACCTCGAGGAACAAGGCGGCGATCGGGTGCCGGTCGCGGGCGATGAGGTCGCGGTAGGCGGCTCGCAATGCTCCAACCAGCAGCCGATCCTTCACCGGCCGCGCGTTGACGAACAGATATTGCTGGTCGCCCACTCCCCGATTGAACGTTGGCAGGCTGATCACGCCGGTGAGGCGCATCCCCTCGCGAACGCAATCGATGCCGATCCCGTGGCGGTCGAGCTCGTGGCCAAGAAGCTCCGCGACGCGCGCCGGCGCGTCGGCGGGCTGAACGCCGAGCACGCGCCGTCCGTCGTGGTCGAGGGTGAAGGCGACGTCAGGGCGGGCCATGGCAAGCCGCTTCACGACATCGAGGCAGGCGGCATATTCGGACCTGGGCGAACGCAGGAACTTGCGGCGCGCGGGGACCTTGTCGAACAGCCCCTCGACCCTGATCCGCGTCCCCGGGGGAAGCGCCGCCGGCCCCTCCGCGATTTTTTCACCATGATCGATCTCGATCAGCCAGCCGTCCGAACCCCGGACCCGGCTCTCGATTCGAAGCCGCGAGACGCTCGCGATCGAGGGCAGCGCCTCGCCGCGGAAACCGAAGCTCGCGACGCGGTCGATCGCGTCATCGGGCAGCTTCGAGGTGGCGTGCCGCTCGAGCGCGAGACGCATCTCCTCCGGGGTCATTCCGCAGCCGTCGTCGGCCACCTCGATGAGTTCGAGCCCGCCCGCCGAAAGCCGCACGGAAACCGTCGTCGCGCCGGCGTCGAGCGCATTCTCGACGAGCTCCTTGAGGGCGCTCGCGGGTCGTTCCACGACCTCGCCCGCGGCGATGCGATTGATGAGCTCCGGGGGCAGCCTTCTTATTGACATGTTAACCATTCCTAGCCCATTCGGAGGGTGCCGGCGAAGCACTGATTTGTCGCGAAAATTCAGAGCGCATTCAATGGGAAGTAAGCAATTGAAAGTTAAGCCGCGGACGCGCGTTCCGCAGCTTGGCGGGGATTAGTCAGGGACGGGGATTCAATGTTCTGGAATCGTTGGTTCAAGTGGATGTCGCACGACATGGCGATCGACCTTGGGACCGCCAATACGCTGGTGTACGTCCGCGGCCGGGGCATTGTCCTCAATGAACCTTCGGTGGTCGCGATCGAAACCATCAACGGGGTGAAGAAGGTCAAGGCGGTCGGCGAGGACGCCAAGCTGATGATGGGCAAGACCCCCGACCAGATCGAGGCCATTCGGCCGCTTCGCGACGGGGTCATCGCCGACATCGACGTCGCCGAGCAGATGATCAAACACTTCATCCACAAGGTGCACGGCGGCAAGATGCGCGCCTGGCGCTTCCCCGAAATCGTGATCTGCGTGCCCAGCGGATCGACCTCGGTCGAAAGGCGCGCGATCCGCGATGCCGCGTCGAACGCCGGGGCCAGCGCGGTCTATCTGATCGAGGAGCCGATGGCCGCCGCGATCGGCGCCGACATGCCGGTCACCGCCCCGATCGGGTCGATGGTGGTCGATATCGGCGGAGGGACGACCGAAGTCGCCGTCCTGTCGCTGCGCGGCCTCGCCTACACGACCTCGGTGCGCGTCGGCGGCGACAAGATGGACGAGGCGATCAGCTCCTACGTCCGGCGCAACCACAACCTCCTGATCGGCGAAGCCACGGCCGAGCGGATCAAGAAGGAGGTGGGGATCGCCAAGCCCCCGATCGATGGGATCGGCAAGACGGTCCACATCAAGGGCCGCGACCTCGTGAACGGCGTTCCGAAGGAGATCTCGATCAACCAGGGCCAGATCGCCGAAGCCCTGTCCGAGCCGGTCGGCACGATCGTGGAAGGCGTCCGGATCGCGCTCGAAAACACGGCGCCCGAGCTCGCCGCCGACATCTGCGACCAGGGCATCGTCCTGACGGGCGGCGGTGCCCTCCTCCAGGGCCTCGACGAGGTGCTTCGCG
Source organism: Sphingomicrobium sp. (assembly GCA_036375515.1). Taxonomy (GTDB): domain Bacteria; phylum Pseudomonadota; class Alphaproteobacteria; order Sphingomonadales; family Sphingomonadaceae; genus Sphingomicrobium. The sequence goes on along the minus strand of DASURT010000081.1, from coordinate 7,970 downwards.
ACGAAACCGGCTTGCCCGTCACGGTCGCCGACGACCCGCTGACCTGCGTCGCGCTCGGTACTGGCCGAGCGCTCGAGGAAGAGCAGTTCCGCGGCGTTCTGCAGACCGCATAGCGAGGCGCTGAGCGGTGGCGACCGCGCGCCCCGGCTGGTCGCGGCGAGCGCAATACGGGCTGTTTTTCAGCTTCCTGGCGGTTCTCGCGGGGATCCTCATCGGGATCACCCTGCTCGCGGTATCGCTGGTCGCTCCCAGGACCTTCGACGAGCTGCGCGGTGCGGCACTCGACATCACCGGTCCGGTCGCTTCCGGACTCCACAAGGTCACGGCCACGGCCGAGGGCATGGTCAGCGGCGCGGGCGATTACTGGGATGCGGCCAGCCAGAATTCCGGGCTCAAGCGCCAGAACAAGGCGATGTTGCAGCGAATGATCGAAGCGAAGGCGATCGCCCAGGAAAACCGTCAGCTCAAGGCCACGCTCCAGCTACGCGAACACACCCAACAACCGGTCGCGGTCGGCCGGGTCGTCGGATCGTCGTTCAACAGCCCGCGGCGCTTCGCGATCTTCTCGGCGGGAACGAACGACGGCGTGCGCATCGGAATGCCGGTGCGATCGGCCGATGGGCTCGTCGGCCGGGTGATCGACGCGGGCGCGCTCGCCTCCCGGGTCCTGCTCGTCTCGGATCGCTCGAACATCGTCCCCGCGCGGCTTCTGCGGAGCGGAATCCCGGTGATCTCGCAAGGACGCGGTGACGGCACGGTCGACGTCCGACCGCTGGAAGTCGGTCGAAACCCGTTCCGGCGGGGCGACATCATCGTGACTTCGGGGACCGGAGGGCTCTATCCGCCGCTCGTGCCGGTCGCGCGGATCGTCAAGCTCGACGACGATGGCGCGGTCGCGATCCCGCTCGCCGATCCGGCGACCACCAGCTTCGCGATCGTCGAGCCGCCGTACGAGCGAGCGGCGATTGAGACGCCGACCGCGTCGGAGGCGCCCTGATGGTCAGGGCCGCCCTCGCCTCGAAGCGCAAGATCGGCCAGCGGCCGTTGCCGTTCGCCCACCTGGTCCCCGCGGCAAGCGTGGTCGCCGCTTCGTTGCTGGCCGCCCTTCCGATCGTCTCGACGAGCGGCTGGTACCCCGATTTCGGATTCCTGGTGCTGATCAGCTGGAGGCTCCTGAGATCCGATCCGTGGCCGCCGTGGTGGGCCGCTCCGCTGGGGCTCATCAACGACCTGTTCACAGGCTATCCGATAGGCCTTTCCGTCGCTCTGTGGAGCGCGACGATGCTGGCGATGGACCTGATCGACCGCCGCACCATCTGGCGTGACTACTGGATCGAATGGGCGCTTGCGGCGGTGCTGATCGCGATCGATCAATGGTTGCAATGGCGGGTCGCGAAAGCGGTCGGCGCCGATATGTCATTTGTGAAGATGGTCCCGCCGCTTATCGTCTCGGTGTGCATTTTCCCGCTCTCGGCCTGGCTCGTGTCGAAGGTCGACTCGTGGAGGCTTGGGCGATGAAGCCGATGCGGATCACCGCGGCGCACCAGTCGATCACATTTTCGCGGCGGATGCTTCTGCTGGGCGGAGCGCAGGCGGCCGTCGGCGGCTTGCTGATCGGCCGCCTCGGCTGGCTCGCGATCGCCCAGAACCAGAAGTACCAGCTGCTAAGCGAGAGCAACCGGGTGCAGCTGATCCCGGTGCCGCCGCGCCGCGGTTGGATCATCGACCGCAAGGGCAAGCCGATCGCGATCAACCGGTCGAGCTTCCGGGTCGACATCATCCCGCAGCAGCTCGAGAAAGATCGGGATGTGGTTCTTGGGCTCGCCCGACTGCTCGCTCTGAACGAAGACGACGTCGCACGCGTCAGACGCGACCTTTCGGAGTCCCGTGGCTTCCGGCCGGTGCAGGTCGCGGAGAATGTCACCTATGAACAATATGCCGCGGTTACGGTCCGGCTTCCCGATCTGCCGGGGGTCCAGGCGACCCGTGGCTTTTCCCGTTATTATCCGGAAGGGCCGGCCGTCGCTCACCTCGTGGGCTACGTGGGCAGCGCCAATGCCAAGGAATATGAGGCCGAGGACAAGAATCCGCTCCTGCTCATTCCCGGATTCAAGATAGGCAAGCAGGGGCTTGAAAAGACCCTCGAGCCCTATCTTCGCGGAACTCCGGGCGGCCAGCGCGTCGAAGTCACGGCGCGGGGCAAGCTGGTGAAAGAACTCGATCCCAAGCCCGACCGCAGCGGCCAAACCGTTCAATTAACGATCGATCAGGGGCTGCAGCAATATGCGGCACGTCGCATGGGGGACCAGTCCGGCGCCCTCGTCGCCATGGACGTGACGACCGGCGACATGCTCGCCTTCGTGTCGATGCCCGCCTTCGACCCCAACAGCTTCAGCGAGGGCATCGGGCGGACCGAATGGAAGATGCTGTCGGAGGACGATCACATCCCCCTCCTGAACAAGGTCGCGCAAGGGCTGTACCCATCGGGCTCGACGATCAAGCCGGCGATGGCCCTGGCGTTCCTGAAGCAAGGCGTCGATCCCGAGCGGCGCGTCGTGTGCAACGGCGGCTACCAGATCGGTAATCGCTATTTTCGCTGCGATGCGGTCCACGGATCGATGGATATGCGCTCGGCGGTCGAGCGCAGCTGCAACACCTATTTCTGGGCAACCGGATTGGTTACGGATCCGGGGCAGACGACGGAGATGGTCAACTATCTCGGTTACGGCCAGGAATTCGACCTTCCGATACCGACGCAGCGGTATGGAACGATGCCGAACCCTGACTGGCTCGAGAAAAAATATCATCGGAAATGGCAAGGGTACGATTCGGCCAACACCTCGATCGGCCAGGGCTATGTGCTGATCAATCCGATGCAACTCGCGGTGATGCCCGCGCGGCTTGCAGCCGGAAGGCTGGTTCAGCCGCGACTACTCATGGCCGCTCGGCGCAAGCCGATCCCCGACCTCGACGTCGATCCGGAGCAGCTTGCGATCGTCCGCGACGCCATGTCCGCGGTCGTGAATGAGCGCGGCACGGCGGTCGCCTCAAAGCTTCCGCTCGACGGAATTCAGATGGCTGGCAAGACAGGGACCGCGCAGGTGTTCCGGCTTGGCGAGCGCGGCCACCAATCGAATTGGGCGCTGCGCGACCATGCGTTGTTCATCGCCTTCGCGCCGGTCGACAAGCCCCGCTACGCCATCGGATGCATCATCGAGCATGGCGGGTTCGGAGCTTCCGCCGCGGCGCCGGTCGTTCGCGATTGCATGACCTATCTGTTCGACAAGCAGAAGGCTTTTGCGGCGCTCGCTCCGCTGGAGGAGCAATGGGGCGGGACGCTGGCCGAGCGAAATGCTCGTCAACTTCAGGCTTCCAAGTCCGCCTCGCGCGATAACGCATGATCACCTCGGGAATCATTCCGCGGCCGCTGGCGCGGCTTCCGTGGCGCTTGATCTTCCTGGTCGGGGGCATCGCCACGTTCGGGCTGATCGTGCTCTATTCCGCGGCCGGCGGATCGCTCCAGCCATGGGCGGTGAAGCAGGGCCTCGTCTTCGCCTTCTTCCTGTGCGTCGCGATCGCCATGTCGTGGCTCAGCGAAGCGACGATCAAGTCTCTCGCCTTTCCGGTTTACGGGCTGACTCTTGTGATGCTCGTCGGCGTGGAAATGCTGGGCTTCGTCGGCAAGGGCGCGCAGCGCTGGCTCGACCTCGGCCCGGTCCGGCTCCAGCCCTCGGAGTTCATGAAGCCGGCGATCGTCCTCACGCTCGCCCGCTTCTACGAGCTCGTCCCGATCGGCGAGATTCGCAAATGGCGCGCGATCTGGCCGGCCTTTGTCCTGCTCGGCGTCCCCGCCTTCCTGATCCTCGTCCAGCCCGACCTCGGCACCTGCATCATGGTCGTGCTGTGCGGAGTGACGGTGATGTTCCTCGCCGGCCTGCCGATGTGGATCTTCCTCGCGCCGGTGGTTGGGTTCGCAGTCGCGGCGCCGATCGCCTACGAGATGCTGCACGGTTATCAGCGCAAGCGGATCGATGTCTTCCTCAATCCCGAGAGCGATCCTCTGGGCGCCGGCTACCATATCGCCCAGTCGAAGATCGCGATCGGCTCGGGCGGGATCTGGGGCAAAGGCTTCCTGCACGGCAGCCAGAGCCATCTCGATTACCTTCCCGAGGGCCACACCGATTTCGTCTTCGCCACGATGGCCGAGGAATGGGGGCTGCTCGGCGGAGTGCTCCTGATCCTCGCTTTCGGGGCGGTGATCCGCTGGGGGATGAAGGTCAGCGCCAACGCCCGCTCCAGATTCTCCCAGCTCGCCGCCGCCGGGCTCTCGGCGACCATCTTCTTCTATGTCTCGATCAACCTGATGATGGTGATGGGGCTCGCGCCGGTCGTCGGCGTGCCGCTGCCGCTGGTGAGCTTCGGCGGCTCGGCGGTGATGACCGTGATGCTCTGCCTCGGCCTGCTGATGGCGCTGGAGCGGCAGCAGCGGACGGGCTCCGCGCGCGCCTGACGGGGTTGAAGCGCCGGCGGTTGCGTACCATCTGGCGCCATGCTACCGGCGCCGCCGCTCCAGAGCGCACCGAAGCGGCCGGAGCTTCGCCGCATGGCAGTGGACGCATAGCTCAGTTGGTAGAGCAGCTGACTCTTAATCAGCGGGTCCTAGGTTCGAGCCCTAGTGCGTCCACCATTTCTCCAGAATCTGTTATACTGCCTTCGCTCGGTCCCCGTAGCCTTCATGGGCTTTCGGCTTGGTACTAAAAGAGACGCATGGGAGTCATGCAATGACGCGAGCAATGCTTTTCTTGACCGCCACATTGGTCCTGCCGACAACAACGGCGCGGGCCGATGTGCCATCGTCGACGAAGGGGATCGCCGCGGATCCGAACGAGCGGATTTGCGAGAAGATCGTCGTCACCGGCAGCAGGCTGTCAACCAGAAAGATTTGCGCAACGCGCGCGGAATGGGAAGCAAAGAGACAGCAGGACAAGGATTTGGTCGATCAGATTCAACGCAGCCCGAATCCGCCGTGCTCCACGGTCAATACGCATTCCGGCGCTCCATCCTGCTGATCGGCCAATATTGCGAGTCTCAATTCACTGAAGGGGAAGCCGATGAATCCGTTGATCGCGCTGCTTTCCATTCTGGCATCGACCGCGGCCTCGGCGCCTCCCGTGATCGTGCAAGCTTCCGATTTCGACTGGAGCTACCTGCCGCAATTGAGAGAGCGCGGATATGACCACCTGAGCTCGAAAGTCATGGAGCGCCTCCATGAGATCGCGAGTCAGGGTCAGTGCCAGCTTACGGGATTTGCGGGAAATCGGCTGGACTTCAGGATATCCTTCGCGGCCCAGTTCGATTCCGACGGAAAGGTCCTCCGCATCCTGATTCCGAAGCTCAACTGTCCCGAAGCGGAGGGAATCGTCGGCGGTGCCCTGCTGGAGATGACGCGGCATGGCGATTATCGTCCCACGGGCAAGAATCCCGACGGCTGGTATCGTGGTCGATTCACGTTCGGCTTCGAAGGGAAATTCAGCCCAAAGAGCAGATCGTAAGTCCTGGCGCCTGTCATTTTCATCGTCATCGTGCCGTAACGTTGCGCGCCGAGACGGCGCACGCCTTCGTCGGGCAGGGCAGTCCGTTCGTCGATCCTTGCGGCGATCCCGTCGAAGCTCCGGTCGCCCGTGTCTTCATCTTTTCACACTCGGGTTGCAAACCCGAATGAATTGCCCAAAGGCCGCAAGCGCCGCGGGCCAATCGAGGATAAAGGAATCTGATGGACGTGCAGGCGCTTGTCGCGCGCCGCCCCAGGATCGCCACCATGGGTGCCTTGGCCGCGATGCTGCTGCTCGCATCGTGCGGGAGCGGCGATCCGCAGGCGGGCGGCGGGCGCGGAGGGCCACAGGGCCCGATTCAGGTCGGCTATGTGGTGATCCAGCAGGGCAGCGCACCAATCCAGCAGCAGCTTCCCGGGCGCGTTGCCGCCTATCAGGTCTCCGAGGTTCGGCCCCAGGTGTCCGGCGTGATCCTCCGCCGCCTGTTCCGCGAGGGCTCGCAGGTCCGGCAAGGCCAGACTCTCTACCAGATCGATCCGAGCGTCTATCAGGCGCAGGCCGCGCAGGCGTCCGCGAACCTGCAGAGTGCCCGCGCCAGCGCCGAGGCGGCGCGGACCCGGGCGGCGCGTTACAGGCCGCTGGCCGAAATGGAGGCGGTCTCCAAGCAGGACTATACGGACGCGCTCGCCCAGGCGCGCCAGGCCGACGCCTCCGTCGCTCAGAACTCGGCGGCCCAGCGTTCCGCGCGGATCAACCTTCGCTTCACCCGGGTGCCGGCGCCGATCAGCGGACGAATCAGCCTGTCGAACGTTACCGAAGGCGCGCTCGTCACCGCCAACCAGGCCGACTCCCTGGCGACCATCACCCGGCTCGACCCGGTCTATGTCGACATCCAGCAATCCGCCGCCGACCTTCTCGCCCTGCGCAAGGCGCTTGCCGGGGGCGGCGCGATCCCGACCATGGCCCAGGTCCGCCTGAACCTGCCCGACGGATCGGACTACGGCTATTCGGGCACGGTCGAGTTCAGCCAGGTGCTCGTCAACCAGGACACCGGCACGGTGACGGTCCGCGCACGCTTCCCCAACCCGCAGGCGATCCTCCTCCCCGGGATGTTCGTCACCGCCCATTTCGCCCAGGCCGTGAACACCGCGGCGTTCCTCGTGCCGCAGCAGGCGGTGACGCGCGACCCCAAGGGCGACGCGACATTGTGGATCGTCGGGCCGGGCAATCGAGCGGTCCAGCGCGTGGTCGTCGCCGACCGGACACAAGGTCCCTATTGGGTCGTAACTCAGGGCCTCGCGCCGGGCGAGAAGGTGATCACTCAGGGCACGGCCAACTTGCGCGACGGAGCCCGGATCAAGCCGGTCCCGGCGGGCGCTCCGCAGCGGCTGAGGCCGCCGCCCCCGGGCGCCAAAACCTCCGGCACGAACCGCTAGGGTCCAAACCCATTACCACCGCGGCCGTGATGGTGACGAAAAAGCGTACTGGGAGTGAGCGAGCGAAGCGGAATAGCAATGCCTATTTCGCGAGCGAGCGAGCGCGCCAGGGCGCGTTTTCGCCCCACCCAAAGGGCATGGCCCCGCCGGCGCCCTGTTTCGTCGAAGCGCTTGACCGTAGGCTCGCCTACGCCCTTCACGCTTCTCCTCGCATCTCATCCGGCGGGAGCCACGTCCCGGCTCTCGCTGGTAATGAGTTTGGACCCTAGGGCATGTCGCGGCTCTTCATCGATCGCCCGATCTTTGCGTGGGTGATCGCGATCATCATCATGTTTTCGGGCATTGGCGCGATCGTCTCGCTCCCTGTCGCCCAGTATCCGGACGTCGCGCCAACCCAGGTCAACGTCCGGGCCACCTACCCCGGCGCCTCGGCAGCAACGCTCGAAAGCAGCGTGACCCAGGTGCTGGAGCGGCAGCTGACCGGGATCGACGGGCTGCTCTACTTCCAGTCTTCGTCGACCTCGCGAGGACAGGTGAGCATCGCCGCGACCTTCGACAAGGGCGTCAATCCCGACATTGCCCAGGTCCAGGTCCAGAACAAAATCCAGCAGGCGATCGCCCGCCTGCCGCAACAGGTTCAGCAGCAGGGCGTGACCGTGACCAAGGGCTCGCCGGACTTCCTGCTGATTGTCGGCGTCTATGACGAGACCGACAAATCCACGAACTTCGACGTTTCCGACTGGCTTTCGACCAACCTCCAGGACGACCTGTCGCGCGTCGACGGAGTCGGCGACGTCAACGTGTTCGGCGCTCCTTACGCGATGCGCATCTGGCTCGACCCGCACAAGCTCGCGAGCTTCGACCTGATGCCGAGCGACGTGATCAATGCCGTCGCGAACCAGAATACCGAGATCGCGGCCGGGGAGGTCGGCGGAATGCCTCAACCCGAGGGCCAGATGATCAACGCGACGGTGACCGCGCA
>DASURT010000080.1:0-3650 GCA_036375515.1 Sphingomicrobium sp. | reverse complement strand
GATCAAGGTCGCCGCGCCGATCATGGCGCTGAAGGTGATCGACGACGCGATCCAGGCGTTCGGCGGCGCCGGGGTTTCGGAGGACACCGGCCTCGCGCGCGCCTACGCCTCGATCCGCACCTTGCGGCTCGCCGACGGACCGGACGAGGTCCACCGCCGCGCCATCGCCCGCCTGGAGTATAAGAAGCAAAGGTGAGCGAGAGCCAAATCGACGAGGCTGCGCTCGGCCGCTGGCTCGAAGCGAACGTCGGGGGTTTTCGGGGGCCGTTCGAACTCGAGAAATTCGCCTGGGGCCAGTCGAACCCGACCTATCGGATTCGCGCCGCGTCCGGCGAATACGTGCTTCGCCGCAAGCCATTCGGAGAGCTGCTCCCCTCGGCCCACGCCGTTGATCGTGAGCACCGGCTGATCGCAGCGCTCCACCCGCTCGGCTTTCCCGTGCCGAAACCGTATGCCTTGTGCAGCGACGCGCAAGTGATCGGCGCGATCTTCTACGTGATGGAGCTGGCAAGGGGCCGCGCATTCACGAACGGCGCTCTGCCCGAGCTCGATCGGCCGACCCGCCACAACATGTACGAGCAGCTGGTCGATACGCTCGCTGAGCTGCACAACATCGACCCCGCGGCCGCCGGCCTCGAAGATTTCGGCAAGCCCGGCAATTACTTCGAGCGGCAGGTCGCGCGCTGGACGAGGCAATATCACGACAGCCAGACCGACGACCTTCCGGAGATGGAGCGGCTGATCGAATGGCTGCCGCGGACGCTGCCGGAGCAGTCGCGCACGTCGATCGTCCACGGCGACTACCGGATCGACAACGTCCTGTTCGACGATGGTCGGCTCACCGCGGTGCTCGACTGGGAGCTGGCGACTCTCGGCGATCCCGTCGCGGACTTTTCCTATCTCGCAATGCAGTGGATGATGCCCGCGGACGGCGGCGCCGGCCTCGCCGGCCTCGACCTCCCCGGTCTCGGCATCCCGAGCCTCGACGAGATCGTCGAGCGTTACTCGGCCCGCTCGGGCGTGCCGGTCGCGGCGCAGCTCGACTGGTATTTCGCCTACAATCTCTTCCGCCTCGCCGGCATCGTGCAGGGGATCAAGAAGCGCGTGATCGACGGCAGCGCATCGAGCGCGAACGCAGCGGAAATGGCGAAGAAGGTCCCCACGCTCGCACAGGCCGCGTGGGGATTTGCGGAGAAGGCCGGAGCCTAGCGCCCCTTGAAGTTGGGCTGGCGCTTCTCCAGGAACGCCGCAACTCCTTCGCGATAATCCTCGGTGAAACCGAGCCGTCGCATCGCACCGGCCTGGCGCTCGAGCTCCTCGTCGAGGCTGTATTGCCAGCTCGACCGGATCATGTCCTTGATCGCCGCGAGACCGAGCGGCGGCAGCGAGGCAAGCTTCTGAGCGATCGCGTCGACTTCCGCGTCGAGCGCATCGTCGTCGACCGCCTTCCAGATCATGCCCCACTCCTCGGCTTTGTCGGCGGGCAGGGGTTCCCCGGTAAGCGCCAGGCCCAGCGCGCGCGCCTGCCCGACAACGCGAGGCAGGACCCAGGTGCCGCCGCTGTCGGGGATGAGGCCGATCGCCGAGAAGCTCTGGATGAATTTCGCCGACCTGGCGGCAACCACGATGTCGCAGGCGAGCGCGACGTTCGCTCCGGCGCCCGCCGCGACTCCGTTCACCCGCGCGATCACGGGCTGCGGAAGACCGGTGAGGGTTCGGATCAGCGGGTTCCAGCAGGACTGGACCGTGTCGCCCAGATCGACGGCCTGGCCCGGCACGACCGCGCGATCGTTGAGGTCCTGCCCGGCGCAAAAGCCGCGGCCAGCTCCGGTGAGCACGAGAACGCGCGAGTCGCCCAGATTGCCCAGCGCATCGCGGATCTCCTGGTGCATCCGCACGGTGAAGCTGTTGAGCCGGTCGGGCCGGTTCAGGGTGATTCGGGCGATGACGCCGGGTTCGAAGAGGATGGTTTCGTATTCGGCCATGGCGCTCGCTCCCCGCGTCATGCTGAACTTGTTTCAGCATCCGTTCTGGTGGCACCACCGCCCTTCACGAAAATGGACCCTGAAACAAGTTCAGGGTGACGATAGAAAGGTCATCATGACCGCAGACCAACTTGCCTCAAAAGTGGCCCACGCGATGCTGGCGGCCGAGGGGACTGGGCCCGCCTGGGGCGTCAGGATCGAAGAAGCTCGCGCCGACTATGCCAGGGTGTCGATGACCATCCGTCCCGACATGCTCAACGGCCACGGAATCGCGCATGGGGGGATGATCTTCGCGCTCGCCGACAGCGCGTTCGCCTATGTCTGCAACGGCTCCAACCACGCCAGCGTGGCGGCCCAGGCGTCGATCGTCTTTCTCGACAAGGCCAGGGACGGCGAGACCCTGATCGCCGAGGCCAGCGAAGTGGCCCGCGAAGGCCGGGCGGGAGTCACCCGCGTCGCGGTCCGAACGGCGGACGGCCGGGCCATCGCCGAATTCACCGGCTATTCGCGGACTATCGGCGGGGCGGTTGTAGAGTAATCCCGGTCTTGCGCAGCCTCAGCGCCTGCATGACCAGCAGGATTCCGCTGATGAAGGCGAAGATTGCGATCAGCCAGGCCGCCGAGAGCATCGTCGCGGCCGGAACCGGCATGACGACCACGACAATGGCGATTCCGAGCAGGAGCGAGATCAGTCCCGAGAGGCCCAGCAGCAATTCGCCCTCGATCGCGCGCCGGAGGCGGATGGCGGCGGCAATTTCGAAGGTTCCGGCGATGATCGACCAGACGGCGAGCATCGCGAGCGTGACGTAGGCGTAGGAGATGGTCGCGATCGCGGGCAGGACGAGGAACAGCAGCCCGACGAGGATACCGACTACCCCGCGAAAGATCAGCGCGCCCCAGCCCTTGTGCCCTTTCGTGCCCGGGATGCCGCTCACCAGCGAAACCAGCCCATCGGCGAACGCATAGGCGGCGAAGAGCAAGGTGAAAGCGAACAGCGCGCTCAAGGGGAAGATGATCGCCGCGATGCCGAGCAACAAAGCGAGGATGCCGCGCAGCAGGAACCAGCCCCAGTTGTGCGCCGGCACGTGAGCTGCGCTCGGTTCGGGTGCGCTGGCCATCGGATCCTCCTGAGTCTTGTTCGCCGATCTCTCGGCAACGATGTGCCGAACCCGAGAGTTCTTGTCACGTGCCGCCTCATTTGAACCGCGGCGGCGCAGAGGCTACATCTTGAGCCATGTACACGACCGAGCTTCAGAAGAGTGCGAAAATCGAGAATCTCGAGGACCCGGAACTGCTCGAGGCGTTCGAGGCGCGGGTCGCGGCCGACGAGTTCATCGAGCCAAAGGACTGGATGCCCGAAGCCTATCGCAAGACGCTCGTGCGGCAGATTTCGCAGCATGCGCACAGCGAGATCGTCGGCATGCTGCCCGAGGGTAATTGGATCACCCGGGCGCCGTCGCTCCGCCGCAAGGCCATCCTGCTCGCCAAGGTCCAGGACGAGGCGGGCCATGGCCTCTACCTCTATTGCGCCGCCGAGACCCTCGGGGTCAGCCGCGACGAGCTCATGGAGCTGCTGCACGCCGGCAAGATGAAGTATTCTTCGATCTTCAACTACCCGACGCTGACCTGGGCCGACATGGGTGCCGTCGGCTGGCTGGTCGACGG
>DASURT010000079.1:0-3323 GCA_036375515.1 Sphingomicrobium sp. | reverse complement strand
GTCCATGACTCGCACCATACTCGCCCTCGCTCTCGGCGCGGCCGCAGCGCTGGCCGGCTGCAACAACAAGGATCACACGATCGTCGCCGGTCCCGACACCGGCCAGGACACCAACGTCAGCGCGAACGCCGACGTCCAGCTGCCGCCGCCAATCGCAGCCAGCAAGATCTACCGCTGCAGCGGCGACAACAGTGTGATCTATGTCGACTGGCTGGCGGACGACAAGACCGCGAATGTCCGCACCGAGCAGAACGGCTCGCCGACGCAGGTGACGACGGCTGAGGCAGGCAAGCCGTTGACGGGCGCGAACGGCCTGATCCTGACCGGCACGCCATCCGGCGCGTCGATCAGCGTCAAGTTGCCTGAGGGCGCAACCAAGACCTGCAGGGCCTAGGCCCGCACCAGCTTGACTCTCCCTTCGCGGCCCTGGAACACCGCCGCGGCCGAGGGGAGTGGTTGATGGAAATCAGCAGGCGTGGATTTGCCGGCGGAGCCTTGGGCCTCGCGCTCTCCACCCAGCTTCCCTCTCGAGCCGTCGCTCAAGCGCCGGACGGCCTGGCCGCGGCGGTGGAAGCCATCCGGGCCTATGGCGAGGCGCACCGGAGCCGCTTCGGCCTGCCGGGGATGACCCTGGGGCTGACCGCCCCCGGCGGCTACGCGACGGTGCTCAACTTCGGCTACGCGAACGCCGACGCGCGGACTCCGATCACGCCCGATACGTTGTTCCAGATCGGCTCGATCACCAAAGTCATGGTGGCGGCGCTGGTGCACCAGCTCGCGGCCGAAGGACGGTTCCGCCTGTCCGACCGTTTCAGCGACCTGCTCCCGGCGATCCCGTTGCCCGCGGGCAATGCAATCCAGATTCAGCATTTGCTCGACCATGTCGCGGGTCTTCCGTCCGACGCTCCGCTGTTTCCCGAGGGCGGCTTATGGACCGCATATGCGCCCGGCGCGCACTGGCATTATTCGAACACGGCCTATGACATGCTCGGCAAGCTGGCCGAGCATTCCGGCGGGAAGCCCCTCTCCCGGCTGCTCGCCGAGCGCATCTTTGCGCCGAACCGGATGCCACGGACCCGCGGCGCGATCGTCGGCTCCGATCGGGTGCTTTACGCCCAGGGATATGAGAACGCCGACCCGACGAGCGTTTCGGCTCGGGGCTTGCCGCTCAGGCCCGCCGCCTGGGTTGATGTGACGTTCGGCGCGGGCAGCGTCGCCTCGACGGCCGAGGACATGAACCGCTTTCTCGGCGTGCTCGCCAGCATGGTTCAGGGGCGCGGCGGGCTTGGCCTTTCGCCCCGGCTCGCGCAGGCCTTCATGAGTCACGCGGTCCGGAGCGACGCGCCGGGAATGCGCTACGGCAACGGACTGATGCACGTCGGCAATGCGGGGCGGTCCTACGTCCACCACACCGGAGGGATGGTGAGCTTCAGCTCATCGTTTCACGTCGACCAGGCGAGTGGTGCCGGAGCCTTCGCCAGCTCGACCATCAGCGCCTTTGCCGAATTCCGCCCGCGGCTGCTGACGCGCTTCGCCGTCGATGCGCTGACCGAGGCGCTCGCCGGCCGGCCGGTCCCCACGCCGCCGGGCCTGGACGTGCCGATCCTCAACGCGGCCGTCTATGCCGGAACTTACCGCGGACCGAGCGGAGGTTTCGAGGTCGTACCGGGCGACCCGCTGACCATCCAGGCCGCCGGTCAATCGGCGGCGTTGCAATATTGGGGCGGAGAGATTTTCCGGACCACACATCCGGCCTTTCGCCAGTTCTCGCTGAAATTCGAACGGGCGGACGCCGCCGTCACCGGCGCGAGCTGGGGCTCGGACTCCTTCCTCAAGGACGGTGCGAGCGCCAGCCTGCCGAGATCCGACCCGGCGTTGGCGCGTCTCGCCGGGCGCTATATCAACGACAGCCCGTGGATCGGCACGGCGATGGTCGTCGAACGCGGCGGCAAGCTGTGGATCGGCACCGAGACTCCGCTTTCCCCCATCGGCCCCAATCGCTGGCGCGTCGGTGAGGCGGCCTGGTCGCCCGAGCGGGCGTCCTTCGCGAATTTCATCGACGGACGCCCGCAAACCTTCATCTTCTCAGGCGAGAAGTTTTTGCGACACGACGTCTGACCGTCAGACGGTTTCTGGCTGCTGCTGCTGCTGGCTCTGCGCCATCCGCTCCTGGAACTGCTCGGGCGGCACGTCCTCGACATGCGTCGCGATGCTCCACTTATGCCCGAACGGGTCGGTCAGGGTGCCCATCCGGTCGCCCCAAAACTGGTCCTGGACCGGCATCTTCTCCGTGCCGCCGGCCTCGAGCGCCTTCTTGAATGCGGTATCGACATCGTCGGTGTAGAGGACGAGGCCGAACGTCGTACCGCCGCGCGATTTCGGGCTCAGGTTGTCGAAGTCCGGAAACTCGTCGTTGAGCATGATCCGTGTGTCGCCGATCTGAAGCTCGGCGTGGCCGATCTTGTCGCCCATCGGCAGCCGCGAAAGCTCCTGGGCTCCGAACGCCTGCTTGTAGAAATCAATCGCTTTCGTCGCGTCGTCGACCGTCAGGATGACGTTCACGTTGCGATACCCTTCTGGAATTGGCTTCACCATTGCGCGAGCTCCTTGTTCGAGCCCTCCCCGGCGACAGCTCATTACCGCCGCAGCCGGAGTCGTGCCAAGGGCGCCGGTCGCGCCCTAGCCCCCGCTCGGCCCGCCCGCTAAGGGGCCGCGCATGGACGTCCTCGAAGCTTCCGCCATCACGCCCGAAATCGTCGCCGAACACGGCCTTAGCGGCGAAGAATACGACCGCATCCTCAAGGCCCTTGGGCGTGAGCCGAACCTCGTCGAGCTCGGCATCTTCTCGGTCATGTGGTCGGAGCATTGCAGCTACAAAAGCTCGCGCGTCCATCTGAAGAAGCTGCCCACCGAAGCGCCGTGGGTCATCCAGGGCCCGGGCGAGAATGCCGGCGTCATCGACATCGGCGACGGCGATGCCATCGTGTTCAAGATGGAAAGCCACAACCATCCGTCCTTCATCGAGCCCTACCAGGGGGCGGCGACCGGAGTCGGAGGAATCCTGCGCGACATCTTCACGATGGGAGCGCGGCCGATCGCGTCGCTCGACTCGCTGCGCTTCGGCCACCTCGACGCGCCGCGCATGCGCCACCTCGTGGACGGAGTCGTGCGGGGCATCGCCGGCTACGGCAACTGCATCGGGATCCCGACGGTCGGCGGCGAGACGACCTTCCACCCGGCGTACGACCGCAACATCCTGGTGAACGTGATGAACGTGGGCATCGTCGAGAAGGACCGCATCTTCCGCGGCCGCGCCGAGGGCG
>DASURT010000078.1:0-2226 GCA_036375515.1 Sphingomicrobium sp. | reverse complement strand
GGCGTGCACACTGTCGTGGTGTGGACCGACAACGCCATGGACTACACCAAAGGCCTGTCGAAGTATTTCCAGGACCGCTTCACCAAGCTTGGCGGCAAGGTCCTGCTGAACGACATCTACATGACCGAGGACAAGGACTTCTCGGCCCTGGTGTCGCGGCTCAAGGCCAATCCCGACGCCCAGGCGGTGTTCGCCTCGTCCGGGCCCGACACCGCCGGGATCATCATCAAGCAGATCCGCGAAGCCGGCATCAAGGTGCCGATCCTCGGCGGCGACGGCTATGACACCGATTTGATCACGTCGGTGCCGGGGCCAGACCTGTCCGACAACGTCTACTTCACCACCCATGCCTATGTCGGCCTCGACACCGGGCCGGCCAATGCGTTCCGTACCGGCTACCAGAAAGCCTACGGCGTGCCGCCGGAGAATGCGTTCGCGGCGCTCGGCTACGACGCAATGGGGCTGGTGGCGGATGCGATCAAGCGGGCGGGTTCGACCGATCATGCGGCGGTCACCAAGGCGCTGGCCGAAACCAGCGGCTACGAGGCCGTCACCGGAACCATCGCATTCAAGAACGGCAGCCACGTGCCGAGCAAGCCCGTGGCCGTCATGTACGATGACCATGGCAAGGTCGGCCTGAAGACCACGGTCACGCCGCAAGGCTGATCTTTTCGAGTGATGCAGGAGATGGGCAGCCGCTTCCCCGCGCCGCATCCGAGCGCCGCGCGGGGAAGCTCCGCCCGAGCGTGAATCCGAATTCAGCATTGCGTGACACCATGGAACGGCTGCTGGCTACCGACGAACCCGATGCCGCGGTGGTGCAAAACCCGAGCGGCGCCTCGGCAATCCTGTTCATTTCCGACCATGCCGGCCGGCGCATCCCGCGCCGGCTCGGCACGCTCGGCCTTGGCGATGCCGATCTCGAGCGGCACATCGCCTGGGACATCGGCATCCAGGGCGTCACCACCCCGCTCGCCGACAGGTTCGGTGCGACCTATCTCTACCAGCGTTATTCGCGCCTGGTGATCGATTGCAACCGACGCCCCGGATCGGCGCAGTCTGTCATGCGGGTGAGCGACGGCACGGATATTCCCGGCAACCGCAACCTGACCGCTGCGGAGGTCAACGCCCGCGAAATCGAGATTCTCAATCCCTACCATGAGGCAATCGAACGGGAACTCGAGCGAAGAAAGACCGGCGGGCAGCCCACCATCATCTTCGCCATGCACAGCTGCACGCCGATTTTCGGCGGCGAGGCCGGCCCCAGGCCCTGGCATATCGGCGTCATCGCGCACCGTGACTGGCGCATCGGCGAACCTCTGATCGAACTGCTCTCCGCCGAAACCGACCTGTGCGTCGGCCGGAACAAGCCCTATGAAGTGAACATGGAGATGGACTACACGATTCCGATCCATGCCGAAGGGCGCGGCCTCCCCTATGTCGAGATCGAGATCCGGCAGGATCTGATCGCCGACGAGGCGGGCCAACGCGAGTGGGCGGGCCTGCTTTCACGCCTCCTGCCGCGCGTGGTCGACCGGTCGGGAGTGCTCGAAGCGTGAGGCGATCCAGCAAGGAATCCGGGAGCGCCGACGAACCGACGAACGGGGACCGCCCGGAGGAGCCGGTGTTCGAGCGGATCCGGCGCGACCTGGGGAGATATACGGCCGCAGAGCGGCGAGTCGCCCAGTCGCTGCTCAGCGACTATCCGGTCGCGGGGCTCGAGACGGTCGCGCGTTTCGCGCTCCGAGCGGGAACCAGCGGCCCCACCATCCTGCGGTTCGTGACCAGGCTCGGATTCAAAAGCTATGCCGAATTCCAGAACCGCCTTCGGAGCGAGGTGCAGGAGCGCCTCCAGGGCCCGCTCGCCCGCTATCCGTCGCTGCGCAGCTGGGGCGAGGGCGGCAAGGTCCAGGAGCGCGTCGGTTCGGCGCTCTGCCGCAACATCGAGCGCGCGGTCAGAAGCGTCTCCGCGCGGGACTATGCCGGGATCACCGAGCTGATCTGCGACCGGCGGCGCGCGGTCTTCTGCCTGGGCGGCCGCTTTACGCAGGCCATCGCCGCCTACTTCCACCATTGCCTGCGCGAGCTTCGGCCCGGCGTGAGGCTGGTGCGCGAGGGCAGCGCAAGCTGGGCCGACTACCTGCTCGACGTGCAGCGCGGCGACGTGCTCCTGGTGTTCGACTTTCGCCGCTACCAGCGCGACGTGCTGGAATTCGCTTCCGGCGC
>DASURT010000077.1:0-2037 GCA_036375515.1 Sphingomicrobium sp. | reverse complement strand
ACGCCGGAATCGAAGAAAAGGATGGGGGCGGAAGGGTCCACGGCCCCGTCATTGCGAGAAGCGAAGCGACGAAGCAATCCAGCCCACGACACTGGATTGCTTCGCTCCGCTCGCAATGACGATTGTTTGTGTTACGAACCGCTCCATGACCCGTGAGATGCTCTTCGCGCTGGTGCTCGGCTATCTGCTTGGGTCGATTCCATTCGGTCTCATCCTGACGCGGCTCGGCGGCAAGGGCGACGTTCGCAACATCGGCTCCGGCAATATCGGCGCGACCAACGTGCTCCGGACCGGAAGCAAGCCGCTCGCCGCCCTGACACTTGTGCTGGACTGTCTAAAGGCCACTGCGGCGGTCGTTGTCGCCCAGCGCTTGTTCGGTCATGCGACCGGCCCGTTCGCCGCGACCGGCGCGCTGCTGGGCCATCTCTACCCTGTCTGGCTGAGGTTTCGCGGCGGCAAGGGCGTCGCGACCTTCCTTGGTCTCCTCATTCCGCTGTTGCCCGTCGTGGCCGTCGTTTATGCCGCGATCTGGCTGATCCTGCTTCTGACGATCCGAATCTCGTCCGTTGCGGGAATGACCGCCGTGTTGAGTGCGCCGGTCACGGCCGCGATCATCGGTGAGCGAACGCTCGTCCCAATGCTGCTCGGTTTCGCGTTGCTCGTGCTGTGGAAGCACCGCGAGAACATCCTTCGCCTGAAGAAAGGAACCGAGCCACGAATAGGATCGAAGAGCTAGTCGACCGGCTTCGGCTGGTCCGCTCCACCGGTATCGGTCCGGTCACCTGTCGCCAGCTGATTGCCCGTTTCGGAACTCCGGCGGCGGCGCTCGCGGCCGTGCCCGACCTCGCCAGGCGTGGCGGAGGGAAGGCTCCCGCGCTGTTCAGCCGCGACCAGGCCGAGCGCGAGATCGCCCGCGTCGAAAAGCTCGGAGCGAAATATCTGGTGCTGGGGCAGGGACTCTATCCGCGGCTGCTGGCCGAGTTGGAGGACGCGCCGCCGTTGCTCATGGCAAGGGGCAATTTCAACCTGCTGGACAAGCAGGCTGTGGCGATCGTGGGCGCCCGAAACGCCTCGGCGGCCGCGTGCCGCTTCGCGCGGGGGCTGGCGCACGATCTCGGCCAGCACGACCTGGTGGTCGTATCCGGCCTCGCGCGCGGGATCGACAGCGCGGCGCACGACGGCGCGCTGGAGAGCGGCACGATCGGAGTGGTCGCGGGAGGGCTCGACATCTTTTATCCCCCGGAAAACGAAGAGCGGCAGAAGGCGCTGTACGAACGCGGGTTGGTCCTCGCGGAGATGCCGCCGGGTACCGAGCCGCGCGCCCGGCACTTCCCCTACCGCAACCGCATCATCGCCGGGATGAGCCAGGGCACCGTGGTCGTCGAAGCCGCGCCCAAGTCGGGCTCGCTGATCACCGCGCGGCTGGCCGCGGACGCGGGCCGGGAAGTGATGGCGGTGCCCGGCTCGCCGCTCGACCCGCGCGCCCAGGGCTGCAACCAGCTGATCCGCGACGGCGCGACCCTGGTGCAGAACGCGGCGGACGTGGTCGAGGCGATTCATATCCCCGCGAGCACCGTGCGCGCGCCGCCGATGCCGTATGAATCGCGCGAGGAGCTGAACGGCCACGACGAAGCGCTCGGCCTGGTCGAGGAGTTGCTCGGGCCATCGCCGGTGCCGGTCGACGAGATCATCCAGCTGTCGGGCGCAAGCTCGGGCGCGGTGCAGATGGCGCTGCTCGAGCTCGATCTCGCCGGTCGCCTCGACCGTCACGCCGGCAACAAGGTCAGCCTGAGACCTGTCTAGTTGGCCGCTTGACGAGAGGAATCGGCCATCCCCACCTTACGCGTATGCGTGAGGGGCTTTCATGAAGCTGGTCGTCGTCGAATCGCCGGCCAAGGCGAAGACCATCGAGAAATATCTCGGGAGCGGGCACCGCGTGCTCGCGTCCTTCGGCCATGTGCGCGACCTTCCGCCCAAGGATGGTTCGGTCGATCCAAGCCAAGGCTTCGCGATGCAGTGGCAGGTCTCGCCCGACCG
>DASURT010000076.1:0-7477 GCA_036375515.1 Sphingomicrobium sp. | reverse complement strand
ACCACCTATGTGACCCAGCCGATCGGGCAGATTTTCCTCCGCCTGCTCTTCATGCTGGTCATCCCGCTGCTGTTCTCCGCGCTGATCGTCGGCATTTCGGAAATGGGGGAGATTCGCGCGCTGAAGCGCGTGGGCCTGAGGACGCTCGCCTACACGGTCATTGTCTCGTCGATCGCCGTCGCGGTCAGTCTGGCGGCCGTGAATATCCTGAAGCCCGGCGCGGGAGTCGACCGGGCGGCGGCAGGCGAGCTTCTCGCGGCGCAGGCGGACAGGGCGGGCGCCATCGTCCGCTCCGGGACCGAGCAGCCGTCGGGGATCGACGCGTTCATCAACATCGTTCCGAACAACCTCGTCGAGGTCCTCGGAAGCAACAGCGCGATCCTGTCGGTCATGTTCTTCGCCTTGTTCTTCGGGATCGGGCTGCTGCTCACCGACACCCCCAATGCCCGCGCGCTCAAGAGCGGGTTCGAGGGCCTGTTCGACGTGACGATGCGGCTCATCCTCATCGTCATCCGCCTCGCCCCCATCGCGGTCGCCTGCTTCATGTTCAACCTCGCGGCCCTGTTCGGCTGGGACCTGCTGATCCGTCTGTCGGCCTACGTCGGAGTCGTTCTCCTGGCTCTCGCCATCCAGATGTTCGTCGTTTTCCCGCTGCTGCTCAGAACGCTCGGCCGAAAGAGCCCGATCGCCTTCTTCCGCGAAACGCAGGAGGCGAGCGTGATGGCGTTCTCGACCGCCTCCTCGAACGCGACCCTGCCGACGTCGCTGCGGGTCGCGGACGAGAAACTGAAGCTCCCCCGGCGCGTGTCCCGCTTCGTCCTGACGATCGGAGCGACGGCCAACCAGAACGGCACCGCGATGTTCGAGGGTGTGACGGTGATCTTCCTCGCCCAGTTCTTCGGGGTCGAGCTCAGCCTGTGGCAGCAGTTGATGGTCATGCTCGTGTGCATCCTCGGCGGGATTGGGACGGCGGGCGTTCCCGCCGGATCGCTTCCGGTCGTCGCGCTGATCCTGGCGATGGTCGGGATCCAGCCGCAGGCGATCGCCCTTGTCCTCGGCGTCGATCGCTTCCTCGACATGTGCCGGACGACTCTCAACGTCATCGGCGACCTTGTCGCGGCGCAGGTGATCTCGGCAGGCGAGCCGGCGGAAGACCAGGCGGTCGCGACCGATGCCGTAATTCCGACGCACCCGGCGTGAGCTTCCTCGACGCTCTCCCGGAGCGCTATCGGCTGATCCTCTGTGACGTCTGGGGCGTCGTTCACGACGGCTATGCCCTTTATTCGGGAGCGGCGGCGCGCCTCCGGCAGTGGCGGCGTGAGAGCCGCTTCGTGCTTCTCATTACCAATGCGCCGAGGACCACCGAAGCCATCGAGGCGCACCTCGGCCGCATCGGACTTCCCGGCGATTGCTGGGATGCGATCGCGTCGAGCGGCGAGGCGGGCATCGAAGCCCTCCACTTGCTCGGGAGCGCCGTCGGGTTTGTCGGAACGGCCGGCGACCGCATGATCCTCGAGGGCAGGAAGGTCGCGATCGCGGACGACGAGGAATTCAGCGATCTCGCCTGCGTCGGCTTTGAAGAGAATCGCCCCGACCTCTCCGACTATCGCGCGGACCTGGAACTTTGGGCAGCGCGCGGGGTTCGCATGCACTGCCTCAATCCCGACCGGGTCGTGATCCACGGCGGCGTTCCAATTCCGTGCGCCGGCGCGATCGCCGATGCGTACGAGGCGCTTAGCGGTGAGGTGGTCTGGTATGGGAAGCCGTACAAGCCGATCTACGAGCACGCGCTGCACCTCGCCGGCAATCCACCGCCCGACGCGGTGCTGGCGGTGGGGGACAGCTTCCGGACCGACATGCTCGGCGCCGCCCGGATGGGTTTCGACGCGGTGTTCGTCACTGGGGGGATTCACCATGACGACCCGGTTCCCGAAGGTTTCGCGCGGCAGCACGGACTTGGCGGCTGGCAGCCGGTGGCCGTCGTCGATTCGCTTCGCTGAGCGACCTGCGTGATGTCCGCCGCCCATCCCGTCGATTCCAAAGTCCATTTCGGCGGTCCGGACCGGGAGCCGCGCGCCCTGCGCAACATCCTCGAACAACGAATCGACGCCGTGCCGGCCGGGGGTTCGATCGACTGGATCACTTACTACTTTCGCGACGAGCGTCTCGCTCAGGCCCTGTTGCGGGCGCGGCGCCGAGGAGTTTCCATCAGAGTTTGCCTCGACGGTGTGCCCTTGCACCGGAGTGTCAATGACGGCGTCATTCGCCTTCTGTCGGGGCCGGGCGGAATCGGCGACGGCCTTCGAGTGGTTCGCCACCTCGTGCCGTGGCGCCTGCACACCAAGCTTTACTGCTTTTCGCATCCGCGTCCGACCGCCTTCGTCGGATCGTTCAACCCATCGGGGAATGAGCCCGAAGACTCGCAGATCCTCGCGAGGATCGGCGACCAGGATCGCGGCCACAATCTGCTCCTGGAGATCGATGAGCCGTTGATCGTGAAGGCGTTCCTGAAGCGAGTGATGGCCCTCCATTCGAGAGCGAGCCCGTTCGGGCCACTCTACGGCTCGATCAGCCCCGCCGCAGTAGCGGACGGGACGGAGGCCTATTTCTTTCCTCGGCTTGGCCGAAAT
Organism: Sphingomicrobium sp.; assembly: GCA_036375515.1. GTDB lineage: Bacteria > Pseudomonadota > Alphaproteobacteria > Sphingomonadales > Sphingomonadaceae > Sphingomicrobium. The sequence goes on along the minus strand of DASURT010000076.1, from coordinate 4,847 downwards.
CCGCTCGACGAGCGTTTCCTGCGGCTCGGAGAGGGGGCAACGCTCCGAATCGCAGCCTCCCACTTCGCCGATTTTCAAATCGCGAAGCATCTTCGCGGACTCGCCGCGCGTGGCGCGACCGTCGAGGTCCTGACCCACCATACGCAGCGTCGAAGCCCCGGCGAGATTGTCGGATATCTCCGTGCCCATGGCGTTCGAACCTATCGCTATGAGCATCCGGATGAGCTGCCGATGCACGCCAAGTTCATCCTCGCCGAGGACAGCGCCGGCCGCTGGAGCGCCGTCGGCAGCTACAACCTCAACTGGAACTCGCGCTGGCTCAATCAGGAACTTCTGGTCTTCTCCAACGACCCGCAACTGTGGCACGCTCTCAACGTGCGCTGGCATTCAATCATCGCGGAGCCGTGGTGTCAGGAATGACCGAGCGGCCGCTCGCGGTCGTGATGATCGATTCGCATGCGGAGATCGAGCGCGGCGGCGCGATCCAGTGCGTGCGGCTCGCGGTCGCGCTCGCGAGACGCGGGCATCAGGTCACCTGCATATTCGGCCGGGGCGGAACGGCGAGGAACGAGGGTCCCTATTGGGAGGACCTGGCCGAAGCCGGAGTGCGCGTCGAGCGGCGCGCGTTGTCGAGCCTCGCCGCGATGCGGCGCTTCGGAGCCGAGCTTGCCGGACTTCGGCCGGATATCGTCCACACGCACAAGAACCGCGCCCTCTATTTCCTCGCCGGAGCGGTCCGCGGAAGGCGGGAGTTCGGCTGGGTTGCGAACCGGGGGACCGAATATTCCCTGTTTCGCGATCCGCTGGCCTGGGCGATCCACCGCTTCCGGGTCGATCGGATCATCCCCGTCGCTGACGCGGTTAAGGAGCGGCTGATCCGCGACCGAATCCCGGCCGAGCGTCTCCCCACGATCTATGGGAGCTTCGATGCCGATCGGTTCGACCCCGCGACGAGCGGTGCAGGGATGCGCGCGGCCTGGAGGATCCCGGCGGGCGCGCCGCTGGTCGGGATGGCGGCCTCGTTCAACAGCCGGAAGAAGGGCCATCACGACTTCCTGAAGGCGGCGCGGGGCGTGCTGCGGAATCATGAAGGTGCGTGGTTCGTGCTCGCGGGAGACGGTTCGCCGGAGTTTGCGAAGGCGTTCGCCGACGAGCTCGGAATCGCCGATCGTGTGCGCTTCCCCGGCTTCGTCAGCGACATGCCGGCGGCGCTTGCCACAATGGACGTCGTCGTGTGCGCTTCACTGCAGGGGGAGGGCCTCACCGGAACGGTGCGCGAGGCGCTCGCCATGGCGCGGCCGGTCGTATCGACGGACGTTGCCGGCAATCGCGAGCTCGTCCGCGACGGCGTGACGGGGCTTCTGACCCCGGCAAGGGACCCGCCGGCGTTGGCCTCGGCAATCTCGCAGCTGCTCGCGAGTCCAGCCGAAGCGGGCAGGCTCGCGGCCGCGGGCCGGGCGCTGGTCCTCGAAACATGCACGGACGAGGTCCGCGCTTCGAAGGTCGAGCAAGTTTACCAGGAATTGCTGGCCGAACGGGCGCCAGCCTAGGTTCAATCCAGCCCGGGCTGCTGGCCTTCGTCGAGGCGCACCGCCTTCGGTTGGCCGCCGGGACGGCGGACGCGGCGGTATTCGGCCCACAACTGCAGGACCAGCGCCACGAGGGTTGCCGCGAAGCCGAGCACGAAGGCAAGGGCGGCGCCGATCACGCCCAGCGCCCATGACAGGGGGGCCACGAGCGCAAAGAACGTCACGGTCCCGATGAGCCGCGCCTTGAGCGGAGCGTCGGGGCGATCGAGCGCGTAGAGCATCGGGCCGAGCGGGAAGCTGAATATCCCCATCAACGGCACCGCGAGCAGGACCATCAGGACCGGGTAGGCGCCGAGGAACTCCTTGCCGAACAACAGCTGCACGAGCGGCCGTCCGCCGACGAGGAGCAGCAGAATGGCGGTGAGCGCGATCGCTCCGGCAAAGGCCGAGCTGCGCAGCATGAACTTCCATGGTTGCTTGGAGCGAATGTCCATCCGCATGATCTCGGGATAGAAGGCCTTGCCGAGCTGGTCCGCCGGCCGCTGCGCGCTGTCGGCCAGGCTCGATCCCACGCGGAACAGCGCCGCTCCGGTCGGGCCAAGCAGGCCGCCGACCACCAGCCTGGCGATCGGGCCCCACGCCGCCATGATGCTGGCGGTCAGGTTGACGTGGATCGCGAACCGCCAGGCGCCGGGCAGGCTGGCAGGCCTGAGCGTCGGCCGGATTCCGTCGAGCAAACCGCGCCGGCCGAGTTCTCGCCAGGTGGCGAACCAGAAATAGATGTCGCCGAGGAGGTCGGAGACGTACCAGATGGCGACATAGGCTGCCAAAGGAGCCTCCATCACGAAGGCGACCGAAACCATGGCCAGGCGGCTGATCGGGGTGATCGTCCCCTGCCAGCTGATGAGGTCGAAGCGATCGAGCGACCGCAGGACACCGGTTGGCGTCGCCGCGCTCATCGTCGGCAGCAGGGTGCAATAGAGCAGGGCCAGCCACAGGTGGTCATCGCCGATCCCGACCCAGTTGCTGACGAACGGCAGGAGCGCGACCGCGAGGATCATGCCGCCAATGCCGCTCACGATGTCCAGCGCGAAGGCAAAGCCGGTCGACGTCTTGAACTCGTCGCTGCGCCCCTCGGTCAGCGCCTGGCCGCCGTACCGCACGATGAGCTGCCAGGATTCGAACTTGCTGAGGCCGCTCGCCGCCTTGGCGTAGCTGGTGATCAGCACGAGGGTGCCGAACATCAGCACGCCGAGACCGCGGCCGGTCATGGCCAGGGTGGCGATGCCCGCGACCGCCGCCACGATCTTGGAAATGCCGAGATAGCTGCTGTTCTTCAGCAGCGAACGGAAATGCTGGTCCCTGAACCAGTGCTTCATTGATGAGGCGTGTAGGCGTCATTGCGAGGAGCGCAAGCGACGAAGCAATCCAGTCAGCGCCGCTGGATTGCTTCGCTCCGCTCGCAATGACGGGGTGCTGTTACGCCGGCTCGGGCACCCGCTGCTGGATCACCTTGTCGGCGAGCGGACCGTTCAATTCGGCCAGGTGGTCGAACTCCGCCTCGTAGGTCGCAAGACCCTGACTTTGTGAGCGAAGCTCGGCCTCGAGGCCACTCAGCTCCGCTTCCGGAATCAGCGCCTCAATCCGGTCCCAGCCGGTCCAGCCGTCGCGCGGACCCATGCCCAGCATCTGGCCGCGCCGGCCCGCGACCGCCGACGTGATCCGGCTCGTCGCGCTCGACGGGCTGACGACGGTGAGCTTGTGCATCGGTTCCAGAAGGTGCGGATGGGCGGCCGAGAGCGCCTCGTGCATCGCGATCCGGCCAGCGAGGCGGAATGCAAGCTCGGAGCTGTCGACGCTGTGATAGCTGCCGTCGACCAGGGTCACGGCGACATCGACCACGGTGAAGCCGAGCGGGCCCTTTTGCATGGCCTCGCGGACGCCGTCCTCCACCGCCGGGATCCATTGCCTCGGGACCGCGCCGCCGTGGATCTTCTCCTCGAACAGGAAGCCTTCGCCGCGCGACAGCGGACGGATTTCGATGATCACGTCGCCGAACTGGCCGTGCCCGCCCGATTGCTTCTTGTGACGGCCGTGCTGGCGGACCGGCTTGCGGACCGATTCGCGATAGCCGACGGTCGGCGCTTGCGATTTCACTTCCACGCCGTAGCGGCGCTTCAGGCGCGCGATCACGGTGTTCAAATGCTCGTCGTTGACGCCCTTCAAGCGGATTTCGTGGTTCGCATCGTCATGCTCGACAATCAGCCCCGCATCTTCCTCGGTGAGGCGCTGGAGGGCGCCCGACAGCTTGACGTCATCCTTGCGGTCGGCGGGCTCGATCGCGATCGAGCAATTGCGCGCCGGATATTCGATCTCGACCGGGGGCGGGAGTTTGCCGGTCCCGAGCCATTGCCCGGCCTTGGTCGTCTCGACCTTGGCGACCGCGACGATATCGCCGCTGCGCCCTTCGGTGATCTTCTGGGTCTTCTCGCCCTGGACCTTGAACAGCGAGCCGACGCGGCCGTGACTTCCATCCTCGGTCCTGAGGTCGGCGCCTTCGGCGATCCTGCCGCCGAGGACCCGAGCCAACGCCAGGCGGCCGATCGAGCCATGGAGAATCTTGAAGACGTACATGGCGGGGTCGGCGACCGAGAGCCGGCTGGCGGCCGACTCCGGCCCGGGCGCTTCGTGCCGCAACGCCTTCAAGAGCCGACGCACGCCCCACGAGCTGGTCGCGCAGCCGAAGAGGACCGAGACGCCAAGGCTCTCGCTCGTCTCACGCGCGAGATCCTTGAACACTTTTTCCGAAGTCGGCGCTTGATCCATCAGCAGCTGTTCGAGCAGCTCGTCGTCATGATCCGCGAGCTGTTCCAGCATTTGGGTGCGCGCTTCGATCTCGCGGTCCTGGAGCTCAGCGGGAATCTCGATCCGCTCGGAGCCCTGGGCAGCGCGATATTTGAACGCCCGCTCGAGCGCCAGATCGACGAACCCGCTGACTTTCTCGCCGTCCCAGATCGGAACCTGCCGGGCGATCAGCGGTGAGACGCTCATCGGCTGGAGCGCGGACAGGAGGTCGCGGACCCGGCCGTGCGCCTGGTCGATCCGGTTGACGAAGATGAGGTGAGGAACGCCGAGCTCGTCGAGCGCGCGAAGCGCCGGCGCCACGAGCGGGGCGCGCGCCGGATCGGGATCGACGACGACGATCGCGACGTCCGCGATCGCCAGCGCCCGCGCTCCGTCGGCCGAAAATCCGACCGAGCCGGGAACGTCGAGGATGGCGAAGGAATCGCCGAGGTAGTCGAAATTGTAGAGATTGAG
>DASURT010000075.1:0-2651 GCA_036375515.1 Sphingomicrobium sp. | reverse complement strand
CGAGCGCGGTCGGAGTGCTAATCGCGATTCTCGCCATCGCTCCGCTCGACCGGAGCAGCGACGTCAGCTTCATCCTCGACAAGAAGAAGGTCCAGAACGCGCCCGAGCGGATGCGAGTCGAATCGGCGCGTTACGTCGGGACCGACAATCGCGGTCAGCAATTCCAGATTACCGCGCAGCGGGCGATCCAGCGCAGCTCCGACACGCCGATCGTCGACATCCGGGGCATGCTCGCGAGGCTCGCGCTGCAGCGTGGACCGTTGCTGATCGCCGCCAACCAGGGGCGGTACAATATCGACACGCAGCAGGTTGACGTCAGGGGGCCGATCCGCGTCGCCGGCCCCGACGGCTATCGCCTGGCGACCCGCGACGTGACCGTCAACCTCAAGGACCGGCAGCTGGCGAGCGGCGGCCCGGTTTCGGGCCAGATGCGGCTCGGCCAGTTCCAGGCGGGCCAGCTTCGCGCCGACCTTGGCGAGCGAAAGGTGGTGCTCGACGGCGGCGCTCGCTTGAAAATCGTGCAAGGGGCGGTCAGATGATGGCGATGCGCCGGTCCGGCATCATTCTTGTACATCTGATCGCGCCCGCGCTCGCGGTCGCGGGCTTGACCGCAACGGCGGCGCTTGCGCAGCAACGGCAGCAGCAGCCGATTTCCGCGCTCAAGGGCCATGACAGCAACGCGCCGGTCGACGTGACGGCCGACCGGATCGAGGTCCAGGACCGGGCCGATCGCGCGATCTTCGCCGGCAACGTCCGTGCGAGGCAGGCCGAGCTGACGCTCGACACGGCGCGGCTCACGGTCGCTTATTCCAGCAACGGCGGGGTCCAGATCCGGCGGCTCGACGCGGCCGGGGGAGTGGTCGTCCGAAGCCCGTCGGAAACCGCGAAGGGCGACTTCGGGATCTACGATCTCGACCGCAAGCTGATCACGCTGATCGGCAACGTCCAGCTCAACCGCGGCCAGAACCAGGTGAACGGCTCGCGCCTGGTGATCGACCTCGATTCCGGACGCGCGGTGATCGACGGCGGCCCACCCGGCGTGAATCAGAGCGGCGGACGGGTCACCGGCCACTTCACGGTACCGCAGCGCAACAACGGAAGCTGACGCCGAATGAACGAAGCTGCGACCTTCGCGCGTCCTTCCGCCGAGGCCCAGCAAGCGTCCGGCGGACTTGAGGTCCGTTCGATCGCGAAAGCCTATGATCGCCGCGCGGTCCTCCACGATGTCTCCCTCGACGTGCACCGCGGGGAGGTGGTCGGGCTTCTCGGGCCCAATGGCGCGGGCAAGACGACGTGTTTCTATTCGGTGATGGGGCTGGTGAAGCCCGACAGCGGCCGGATTTTCCTCGACGGGCAGGACATCACCGATCTGCCGATGTACCGGCGGGCAATCCTTGGGCTTGGCTATCTCCCACAGGAAACCTCGATTTTCCGCGGCCTCACCGTCGAGGAAAATATCATGGCGGTGCTCCAGGTCGCCGAGCCCGACGCCGGCGCCCGACGCGAGCGGCTCGAGCAGCTCCTGAGCGAATTCGGGATCGCCTCGCTCCGCGACGCCCCGGCGATGGCGCTTTCGGGCGGCGAGCGCCGTCGCTGCGAGATCGCCCGGGCGCTCGCGGCCGAACCATCGATCATGCTCCTCGACGAGCCGTTCGCGGGGATCGACCCGATCTCGATCTCCGACATCCGCGAGCTCGTGCGCGAGCTGAGGCAGCGCGACATCGGCGTCCTCATCACGGACCATAATGTCCGGGAGACGCTCGACATCGTCGACCGGGCCTGCATCATCTACGACGGCCAGGTCCTGTTTGCGGGTACTCCCGAAGCGTTGGTCGCCGACCAGGAGGTCCGGCGCCTGTACCTCGGCGAGAGCTTCGCGCTGTAGCGGAGCAACCAGGCCGATGGGTCTCGGGCCCTCCCTAAGCATCCGACAAAGCCAGCAGCTGGTGCTGACGCCCCAGCTCGCCCAGGCGATCAAGCTCCTCCAGCTCAGCAACCTCGAGCTCGAGGCCTATATCGCCGAGGAACTGGCGAAGAATCCGCTCCTCGAAGCGAAGTCCGAGGAAGACCAGGCCGAGCCGCAGCCCGCCGGCGACTTCATGGCGGACGAGGACAGCGGCGACGACCCCCCCGATGACCCGGGCGCCGACAACCTCATCATGGGCCAGGCCGATGACGACCGGCCGTTGGACATCGACTGGACCAGCGAGGCGCTCGAAACCGACAGCTTCGCGGACCTGGCCGGCACGTCCGGCGGCGAGGAAGCCTTCGACTTCGACCGCATCCAATATTCCGCCGCCTCGCTCGCCGAGCATCTCATCGATCAGCTCCACGGCGCCTCGGGCGTCGAAGGCGACATCGCTCGGATCATCGCCGAGACGCTGGACGAAACCGGCTATTTGACCGTGCCCCTCGAGCAGATCGCGGAGCTGACTGGTGCGGAGCTGGACCTGGTCGAACGCGCGCTCGCGCTCGTCCACGGACTCGACCCGCCCGGAGCCGGCGCGCGGTCGCTCGCCGAATGCCTCGCGCTCCAGGCCAGGGCCGCCGACCGCTACGACCCCGCGATGGCGCGGCTGATCGACAATCTCGATCTCCTGTCGAAGGGCCGGACAACCGACCTCAAGCGCATTTGCGGCGTCGACGAGGAG
>DASURT010000074.1:0-8942 GCA_036375515.1 Sphingomicrobium sp. | reverse complement strand
TTCCGGCCAGCCGTAGTTGCGGCCCCTGACGATCAGATTGACTTCGTCGCCGCCGCGAGGCCCCATCTCGGTCGCCCACAGGCGGCCGTCGGGCGCGAAGGCGAGCCCGAGGACATTCCGATGGCCCAAGGTGTAATAGCGGCCGCCGATCCGCTGGCCCTCCGCGCTCATATGGATGATCTTGCCGAGATCGCTGTTCGGATCCTGCGCGGGGTCGAACTTGAACCGCTCGCCGCTGCTGACGAACATCGTTCCATCCGAGGCGAAGGCGATCCGCTCGGAATAATGGTTGCCGCCTGTGACCTTCGGCTCCTGCCGCCAGATGATCCGGAATCCGTCGAGCCTCGGCTGTGCCTGCCCCAGAATCAGGCGTCCGTAGCCGACAGCCGCGCCGCTGGTGCCATTCGGGCCCGATTCCGGGAAGCTCAGATAGATGCGCCGGTTGCCCGCGAAGTCCGGATGCACGGCCACCTCTGCAAGGCCGCCCTGCCCTTCGACATGGACCCGCGGAACTCCCGCCACCTCCTGCCTGGCGCCGGTCCGCACGTCGACGAGCCACAGCCGCCCACGCTTCTCCGTGACCAGAGCCATGTTGGTCCCGGGCACGCCCGATCCGGGCAGGAAATCCATCGCCCATGGCGAATTGAACCGCGCGACCTCCGCGACGTTGAAGGGCGGCTGGCCGCTCGGCTGGGCTGTTATCGACGCAGAATTGCCGCATGCCGAGAGCAGAATGGCGATAGTGGCTTGCATTAATCGGCTGGTCATCTGGACTGTTCCATCCGCGTAACGGGGAGCATAACGGGAACCAGTGCTGACTGGCTCCCTTATAAGGTCACCCATGCAACCCTGCAGCCTCCTCTCTCTCGCCACCGCGGTTCCGCCGCAGGTGGTCTTCCAGGACGAGGCGAAAAAACGCGCTCGCGAGGCATTCGGGGGCAAGAAGGCGCTGTTCGATCGGCTCTCCGGCGTGTTCGACAATGCCGGGATCGCCAAGAGGCACATCGTCGCTCCGCAAGACTGGTACATGAACGGTCATGGCTGGCATGATCGCAACACACTCTATCTGGAAGCAGCCGAAAGCCTGTTCATCGAGGCCGCCACCAGGGCGATCGAAAGGGCGGGGCTGACGGCCGACCGGATTGACGGCGTCGTGACCGTCTCCACGACGGGCATCGCCACCCCCAGCCTCGAGGCTCGTGCCGGTCCGAAGGTCGGGCTGCGGGGCGATGTTCGGCGCGTGCCGGTTTTCGGCCTCGGTTGCGCGGGCGGGGTCAACGGCTTGTCGCTCGCGTCGAGGCTTGCCGCCGCGGACCCTGGAACCAACTGGCTGTTCGTGACCATCGAGACCTGCTCGATTTCGATCCGCCTCGACAGCGACGACCCGGCGGCAGTTGTCGCCACCGCGCTATTCGGCGACGGAGCCGCTGCGGCGGTGGTCAGGAGCGGCGAGCATTGTCTCGCCCAGATCACCGGATCGGCCGAGAAACTGTGGCCCGGGACCCAGCGGATCATGGGTTGGGACGTCGAGGACCCAGGGCTCTCCGTGGTGTTCGACCGGGCGATCCCGCCCTTCATCGAGGCCGAGCTTGCTCCTGCCGTCGACGAGATGTGCGCTCAGCTCGGGATCGACCGGGGCGATATAACCCGCCTGTGCTGCCACCCGGGCGGAGTGAAGGTCATCGACGCGATCGAGACGGCGCTGGAGCTCAACCAGGGCGAGCTCAACATCGAGCGCGAGGTGCTTCGCGACTACGGCAACATGAGCGCCCCGACGGTGCTTTTCGTGCTCGAACGGCTGCTGGAGCGCGGGCTTCCGGAGCGGGTGCTGATGACCGCTTTCGGACCCGGCTTCACCTGCGCCGGGTTGCTGCTCGAAGCCGCATGAGCCTCCCGGTCGTCATTCTCGGGCTGGTCACGCTCCAGCGCATGTTCGAGCTGTGGTTGTCGAACCGGAACACCCGGCGCCTGCTCGCGCTCGGCGCGCGCGAATTCGGCCGCAGCCATTACCCTTTGATCGTCGGGCTGCACGTCGTTTGGCTCGCGACCCTTTGGTGGCTCGCGCGCGCCCGAGCGATTGACGGCTTCTGGCTCGCGGTCTTCGTCCTGCTGCAGGTGGCCCGCGTGTGGGTCATTGCGACGCTGGGAGAACGCTGGACCACGCGGATCATCGTCCTTCCCGACGCGCCGCTGGTGCGCGCCGGCCCGTACCGCTTCGTCCATCACCCCAATTACATCGTGGTCGCCGGCGAGATCGCGGCCTTGCCCTTGGTCTTCGGACTGTGGCGAGTGGCGCTGATCTTCACGCTGCTGAACGCCGCCGTCCTCGCCGTTCGCATCCGGGCGGAGAACCGCGCGCTGGGGCGCTAGACTCTGGCGGTAAGCATTGCTTGCGGAGCAATCGCTTCCCGCCTATATCGCAGCTCTCTCCTCGACATCGTCAGATGCCTGAGGCTGGGGCCCTACGGCTCCGGTCCGAGAGGCGTTTAAACGTAAGAGAAGGTCTTCAGCGTGGCGGACGTCGCCGGATTGCACAGGCTGATCGAGCCCGAGGTCAACCGCCTCGGCTTCGATCTGGTGCGCGTCCAGATGATCGGCGGAAGCTCCGACCCCACTCTCCAGGTGATGGCCGAGCGGCGCGACACGCGGCAGCTCGACATTGCCGACTGCGAGAAGCTCTCGCGCCGTCTCTCGGACGTGCTCGACCTCGCCGACCCGATCGCCGGAAGTTACCGGCTCGAGGTCAGCTCGCCCGGAATCGACCGCCCGCTGACCCGTCTCAAGGACTATCAGGACTGGGCCGGGCACGAGGCCCGGGTCACTCTCGCCGAACCCCATGAGGGCCGGAAAAATTTCACCGGCACGCTTCGGGGAATCGAGGGCGAACAGATCCTGGTCTTCGCGAAGGACGGCCAGACCCACGCTTTGCCGTTCTCGGAAATCTCGTCGGCCAAGCTGCTCTTGACCGACAAGCTCATCAACGCCACCGCGCCGCTCAGCACCGAGGGCGCCGACAAGATTGAGGCTGATCCTCGTCCGGGGGACGAGGGCAACGAACATCTCGAAACCGTAGAGGAATAATTCAAATGGCCACCGCACCCGCTGCCGTCAGCGCCAACAAGGCCGAATTGCTCGCGATCGCCGACGCGGTCGCGCGCGAGAAGCTGATCGACAAGGGCATCGTCATCGAAGCGATGGAGGACGCGATCCAGCGCGCCGCCCGCGCCCGCTACGGCGCCGAGAACGACATCCGCGCCAAGCTCGATCCCGAAACCGGCGACCTGCGCCTGTGGCGTGTTCTCGAGGTAGTCGAGGAACCCGAGGACCATTTCAAGCAGGTCGACCTCAAGGGCGCCCAGAAATTGCAGAAAGGCGCGAGCGTCGGCGATTTCATCGTCGACCCGTTGCCGCCGATCGAGTTCGGCCGGATCGCCGCCCAGGCCGCCAAGCAGGTGATCTTCCAGAAGGTCCGCGATGCGGAGCGCGAGCGTCAGTACGAGGAGTTCAAGGACCGCGTCAGCGAGATCATCACCGGCGTCGTCAAGCGGGTCGAGTTCGGCCACGTGGTCGTCGACCTGGGCCGCGCCGAAGGCGTGATCCGCCGCGACCAGCAGATCCCGCGCGAGATGGTGCGCGTCGGCGACCGGATTCGTTCGCTCATCATGGCCGTGAGGCGCGAAGCGCGCGGACCGCAGATCTTCCTTTCGCGCGCCCATCCCGATTTCATGAAGAAGCTGTTCGCCCAGGAAGTGCCCGAGATTTACGACGGGATCATCGAGATCAAGGCCGCCGCCCGCGACCCTGGCAGCCGCGCCAAGATCGGCGTGATCAGCCACGACAGCTCGATCGACCCGGTCGGCGCCTGCGTCGGAATGAAGGGCAGCCGCGTCCAGGCGGTGGTGCAGGAGCTTCAGGGCGAGAAGATCGACATCATTCCGTGGAGCCAGGATCTTGCGACCTTCGTCGTCAACGCGCTCCAGCCGGCGACCGTGAGCCGCGTCGTCATCGACGAGGAAGAGAGCCGGATCGAAGTCGTCGTTCCCGACGACCAGCTGAGCCTCGCGATCGGCCGGCGCGGGCAGAATGTGCGCCTCGCCAGCCATCTGACCGCGTCGCAGATCGACATCCTCACCGAGGCCGATGCGAGCGAGAAGCGCCAGCGCGAGTTCGTCGAGCGCTCGGCCCTCTTCCAGACGGAGCTCGACGTCGACGAAACCCTGTCGCAGCTGCTGGTCGCCGAAGGCTTTACCAGCCTCGAGGAAGTCGCCTACGTGCCCGTCGAGGAAATCGCCTCGATCGAGGGCCTCGACGACGAGATCGCCGCCGAGCTTCAGAACCGCGCCGGCGAGGCGCTCGAGCGGCGCGAGGCCGCATCGCGCGAGGAGCGACGCAAGCTCGGGGTCGAGGATTCGCTGGCCGAGCTTCCGCATCTCACCGAGCAGATGCTGGTGACCCTGGGCAAGGCGAACATCCGGACGCTCGACGACCTTGCCGATCTCGCCACGGACGAGCTCATCCAGAAGAAACGCGTCGAGCCGCGCCGCCGCGAGCCGAGCAAGCGGCCCGAGGACAAGGGCGGAATCCTCGCCGATTACGGGCTGACCGAAGAGCAGGGCAACGAGATCATCATGGCCGCTCGAGCCCACTGGTTCGAGGACGAGCCGCAAAGCGAGGAGGCCGCCGATGCGGAATCCTCGCAATGACGGCGCAGCCGTAGCTAGTTCCCGGGCGAAGGCCGGGGTCCAGCCCAAACAGCAAGCTCCTGGGTCCGGGCCTCCGCCGGGACACGGTCATGCTCCGGAGCGCACCTGCGTCCTCTCGCGGCGCAAGGCTGCGCGCGAGGAGCTGATCCGTCTCGCGCTCTCACCCGAGGGCGAGGTCGCGCCCGACGCCCGCGCCCGCGCGCCGGGCCGCGGCGCTTGGATCGGGGTGACCCGGGCCGAGCTGGATGCCGCCAACGCGAAGGGCAAGCTCAAGGCGGCTCTCCAGCGCGCATTCAAGACCAATAACATCCGTGTGCCGGCCAACCTTGGTGAGCGCACCGAACATGCCCTGAGGAAAGCGGCGCTGGACCGGCTCGGCATGGAGGTGCGCGCCGGCAATCTCGTCAACGGCGCGGACCGGGTCGAGGCCGCGGCGCGCGCCGGCAAGGTCCATCTCCTGATCCACGCGCTCGACGCGAGCGAGGACGGCCGCAGGCGCATGGACCAGGCGTGGCGAGTGGGCGGAGGCGGCCCAAAGGGGGTGATATTCCCCGAGGGACGCACTATCTTGTCGTTGGCGCTGGGCCGCGAAAATGTGGTACATGTCGCACTGACCGATCCCGCCGCCGCCTCGCGTGTCTCTCATGCGCTCGCGCGGTGGCGAGCTTTCACTGACCCCTTGTCCGGTCTAGGAGGCGGCGAACCCGTCCTGGGGACCGGCTCGGCTGAAGAAGATTTGACGAAGGAATAGAATGGCAGACCAGACCGAAAAGCCGAAGCTTGGAACCCGGCCGCCGCTTGGCCTCAAGCGGACGGTCGAGACCGGTAAGGTCAAGCAGAGCTTCAGCCACGGCCGCTCGAACACGGTGGTCGTCGAGGTCAAGAAACGCCGGATCCTCGGCCGCCCGGGCGAAGCTCCGCCGGCCGAGGCGCCGAAGCCGGCGGCGGAGGCTCCCGCGCCCGCACCGAAGCCCGCCGCGCCGGCCGCCCCCGCTCCGCGCAAGCCATCCGCGCAGGACGAGATCACGCGGCGCAAGGAGCTTCAGGAGAAACTTCTGCGCGAGGCCGAGGGATCGCGCCTCGCCGCGCTCGAGGAAGCGCGTCGCCGGGAGGACCGTGCGCTCAAGGATGCGACCGAGGAGGAGCGCCGCCGCGCCGAGGAGAACCGCCGCGCCGAGGAGACTGCCGCCGACGAGGCTCGTCAGCGCGCGGAAGAGGAGGCTCGCGGGGCCGCCGAGGTTCCGGCGGAGCCCGAGATCGCCGTCCCCGCCGTCGAGGAAGAGGAAGAGCCGGATCGTGGACACCGCCGACCCGGCCACGGCCATGCGCCGGCGGCCAAGCCGCACGTCCCGGCGCGTCCGAGCCGCGGCCGCGACGAGCAGCGCCATCGGGGCAAACTGACCGTCACCCGCGCCTTGTCGGATGAGGACGACAGCCGCGCCCGGTCGCTCGCCGCGCTTCGCCGCGCCCGCGAGAAGGAGAAACGGCACCACCAGGAGGTTGGCCCGTCGGCCAAGCAAGTTCGCGACGTCGTCGTTCCCGAGGCGATCACCGTGCAGGAGCTCGCCAACCGAATGGCCGAGCGAGGAGCGGACCTCGTCAAGGCCCTTTTCAAGATGGGCATGCCGGTCACTCTCACCCAGACGATCGACCAGGACACCGCCGAGCTTTTGATCCAGGAGTTCGGGCACCGGGTGAAGCGCGTCAGCGAAGCCGATGTCGACATCGACACGTCGGCCGACGTGGACGCGCCCGACACGCTCAAGGCGAGGCCGCCGGTCGTCACGATCATGGGCCACGTCGACCACGGCAAGACGTCCTTGCTCGACGCAATCCGCGGCGCGGACGTCGTCGCTCACGAGGCCGGTGGGATCACCCAGCATATCGGCGCCTATCAAGTAAGCCTGCCCTCAGGCGAGAAGGTCAGCTTTCTCGACACTCCGGGCCACGAGGCGTTCACCGAGATGCGCGCTCGCGGGGCCAATGTCACCGACATCGTCGTGCTGGTGGTCGCCGCCGACGACGGGCTGAAGCCCCAGACGGTCGAGGCGATCAACCACACCAAGGCGGCCGGAGTGCCGATGATCGTCGCCATCAACAAGATCGACAAGCCGGAGGCCAAGCCGCAGAAGGTCCGCGAGGAGCTGCTGCAGCATGAGGTGATCGTCGAGGATATGGGCGGCGACGTTCAGGACGTCGAAGTCTCCGCGACCAAGAAGACCAATCTCGATAAGTTGCTGGAGGCGATCCAGCTCCAGGCCGAGATCCTCGAATTGAAGGCCAACCCCGAGCGCGCCGCCGAAGGCACCGTGATCGAGGCCAAGCTCGACAAGGGCCGCGGTCCGCTCGCGACCGTGCTCGTCCAGCGCGGAACGCTTCGTGTCGGCGACGTGTTCGTCGCGGGCGCGTCGAGCGGCAAGGTCCGCGCGCTGGTCGACGATCATGGCCGCCAGGTGAAGGAAGCGGGACCGTCGGTCCCGGTCGAGGTGCTCGGCCTGTCGGCGGTGCCGTCGGCGGGCGATCCGTTCACCGTCGTCGAGAACGAGGGGCGCGCCCGCGAGGTCGCGGCCTATCGTCAGGGTGTGCTCGATCGCAAGCGCACCACGTCCGCGCCGGTCAGCCTGGAGAACATGTTCGCGACCCAGGCGTCGACGACCATGGAATTCCCGCTGGTCATCAAGGCCGACGTGCACGGATCGGTCGAAGCGATCGTCCATGCCCTCAATCGCCTGTCGACCGACGAGATCAAGGTTCGCGTGCTGCACTCGGGCGTCGGCGCGATCACCGAGAGCGACGTGACTCTCGCCTCGGCGAGCGGGGCGCCGATCATCGGCTTCAACGTCCGTCCCAACGCCAAGGCGCGCGAGGTCGCCGAGCGCACCAAGGTCGAGCTTCGCTACTACGACGTCATCTACCATCTCACCGACTGGGTGAGGGGCGCGATGGCGGGCGAGCTGGGACCGGAGATCATCGAGACCGTCGTCGGCCGCGCCGAAGTCAAGGAGGTCTTCCCCGCGGGCAAGAAGGACAAGGCCGCCGGCCTGCTCGTCCTCGAGGGCGTTATCCGCAAGGGCATCCACGCCCGCCTCACGCGCGAGGACGTCATCGTGTCGAAAACCACGATCAGCTCGCTGCGGCGCTTCAAGGACGACGTTGCCGAGGTGCGCGCCGGACTCGAATGCGGCGTGCTCCTGGCCGATACCAACGACATCAAGCCCGGCGACAGTCTCGAGGTGTTCGAGGTCGAGGAGCGCGCGCGCACCCTCTGAACGTCACCGCTCTTCGTTATTGCGAGGAGCCGAAGACGACGCGCAATCCAGACTGGATTGCTTCGCTTCGCTCGCAATGACAGTGAGTGTCTAACATGCGCCGCACCGAAACTCCCGAAGGCCGCTCGGTCCGCCTGCTCCGCGTCGGCGAGCAGGTGCGCAACGTGCTGAGCGAATTGCTGCAGCGCGGCGACGTGCACGACGCCGTGCTGCAATCGCACCTCGTCAGCATCACCGAAGTGCGCATGTCCTCCGACCTGCGCCATGCCACCGTGTTCGTGAAGCCTTTGCTCGGCCAGGACGAGGAAGCGGTGCTGAAGGCGCTGCGCCAGAATACCGCTTATCTCCAACGCGAGGTCGCCCACCGCGTGCGCATGAAATATGCGGCGAAATTGAAGTTCGTCGCCGACGAGAGCTTCGACGAAGGCAGCCACATCGACCGCATCCTGCGCTCCGAGAAAGTGGCGCAGGACCTCGATGACCACTAGCCGTCACCCCCGCGAAGGCGGGGGTCCCGCTGCCTCAGAAGACTATCGGGATTCCCGCTTCCGCGCGAATGACGAGTTGGAGAAACCAATGTTCGGCGATGGTTGCCGGGCCGAGCTGTTCGACGAACGGCATCGCGAGGCGCTCAAGGCCGCCTGCGCAGCGGATCGCGAGATCTGGCAGATTTACTCCAGGAACTTCGGGCCCGACGGGTTCGATGAGAGCATCGACTTCTACACCTCGAACCCCCGCAACCGCTGCTTTGTCCTGTTCGAAGCCGGCGAGCTCGCGGGCATGTCGAGCTTCCTCGGCATCGACGAGGGCCGACAAGTGCTGGAGATCGGCGGAACCTACTACCGCCCGCACTTGCGGGGCACCGGCCTCAACCGCCGCGTGAAGGACATGATGCTTGCCCGCGCCTTCGATTGCGGAATCCGCCGCGTCGAATTCCGCGTCGACCGTCGCAACGAGCGCAGCCAGGCGG
>DASURT010000073.1:0-10780 GCA_036375515.1 Sphingomicrobium sp. | reverse complement strand
TCCAGCTCGAACTCCTGGCGAGCCTCATAATCCCACGGCCATTCGCCCGCATGATGGAAAAAGCTCAGCGTCGCCCTGCGCTCTCCCGCGTCTTCCACGGTCCACGGGTTGAGCCAGCCCTGGCCGTGGAGCGGGCTGGGGTCGCCCGCCATGTTGCGCTTGAGCCGGACTTCGCGGCCGCGGAAGGTGAATCGGCCGCCGCGGACGCGGTTCACGAAAGGGACGAGTGGAAAGCAGGCGGCGTCGAGGACGTTTTGGAGCGGACTGTTGCATTTACGCAATATTGGTAGCCGGCAATCGGCGCCGGTCCATTCAAAAGCCGAGATACTCCCGCCAATTGAAGGGCTTAGCTCCAGGTGAAACCGGCCTTCATTCAGGGTCACGGTTGCTTCGCGCGCCATCTTCCTAAACCCTTGATGTCCAAAGTATTCACGGCAGGGAAACTTCCCTGGGGATAAATCCGCCTCGAACGTTGCGCGAGGAATCGCGCGGGAAGTATTGAACGCACCGGGGCCGGGGAGGGTCACGAATGAGTAGACGCGTCAAGGAGTTCGTCGATATCGAGGACCATGTGTCCATCGACGTGCTCATCGAGAAGCTGGTCGCCCTGCGCGACGGCCTTGCCGGGGATGCGGAGGCGGAATTGAGGCTGCGCGGCGACGACGTGTTCGGGCGGCGCATCACCATCACTTATTTCCGTGCGCAGACCAGGGAAGAGGCCGAGGTCGAGGCGCGCTATGCCGAGGCCCAAATGGAAGCCAAGGTGCGCGAGCTCGAACGGCTTCAGCGAGAGCTGGGGATGGTTGGCGACGCGCCCGGCTCGCGAAGAAAGCTGCGCATCGTCGCCTGACGGTCAGGCGGGCCTGAACTTCAGCGCCAGCCCGTTCATGCAGTATCGCAGGCCCGTCGGCCTCGGGCCGTCTTCGAACACATGGCCGAGGTGGCTGCCGCAGCGCGCGCACAGCACTTCGGTGCGTTCCATCAGCAGGCTGCGATCCGCCCGGGTCACGATCGCGCGCGGCAGCGGCTTCCAGAAGCTCGGCCAGCCGGTCCCGCTCTCGAACTTGGTCGACGAGCTGAACAGCGGCCAGGCGCAGCCCGCGCAGACGAACGTCCCCTTGCGATGCTCCTGCAGCAAGGGACTGGTGAACGGCCGCTCGGTCGCGGCTTCGCGCAGGATCGCGTAGCGCCGAGGCCCGAGGAGGCGCCGCCATTCTTCGGCATCATGGTTCACCGCGAACCGGGCGCTGGCGTCGGCGCCGCCCGACCGGCCGAACAGGAACAGGCCGATTGCGGCCGCTCCGGCCAGGCCGAGGAAGGCGCGACGGTCGTTCATGCCCGGTTATGGCCGCGTAACGTCATGGGTGCGCCGCCTAGCCGACTCTTGCTGAATGGAGCCAGACTCTGCGGACCACCATCGCCATTGCTCGTCGCCGCGCTCTGCGGCAGGAAAGCGGGCGTCATGACCGATGACGCCCCGATTAGGGATACGGCGGTCGCGGAGGCCTCCGCCGCGGCCCGTCCAGCGGTCAGTTACCGGCATCGCCTGCCGACGCGAATCTGGCACTGGCTGAACGCGGTCACGGTGATCGTCATGCTGATGTCGGGCCTCATGATCCTCAACGCCCATCCGCGGCTTTACTGGGGCCAGTACGGGGCCAACTTCGATCACGCCTGGCTCGATTTCGGTCGGCGGCCGTTCCCCGGCTGGGCGACGATCCCTTCGACCTACAACCTTGCGGCGGCGCGAATCTGGCACCTGGCGTTCGCGTGGGTGCTCGTCGCCGGGCTGATCCTCTTTCTGCTCGTCAGCCTGTGGAACCGGCACGTGCAGCGCGATCTCGCGCCGCGACCGGACGAGCTTTCGCCGCGCCGCATCGGGCACGCCATCGGGGAGCATGCGCGGCTGCGCTTCCCGAGGGGCGAAGCGGCGCTTCGCTACAACGTCCTTCAGAAACTCAGCTATGCCGGCGTCATTTTCCTCCTGCTGCCGCTCCTCATCCTGACCGGGCTCACCATGTCGCCCGCGATGGATGCCGCCTGGCCGTGGCTGGTCGACCTGTTCGGCGGGCGGCAGTCGGCGCGCTCGATCCATTTCCTGTGCGCAGCGGCCATCACATTGTTCATCGTCGTGCACCTGGTGATGGTCGTGCTCGCCGGGCCCTTGAACGAGATCGGATCGATGATCACGGGCCGCTACCGGATTCCGCCGGAGCGGGAGGCATGATCAGCCGCCGGCGCTTCATCGTCGCGGGCGCGTCCGGCGTGCTCCTGGCCGGCTGCGACAAGCTCGACCGCAACGCGCGGTTCAAGGGCCTCCTGCGCTCGGCCGAAGGACTGACGATGCGCGCCCAGCGGCTGGTCGGCGGCCGCGAGTCCCTCGCCCGCGAATATGGCGAATCGGATCTGTCGCCGATCTTCCGGTCCAATGGCACGCGGATGCCCGACACGAGCGCTTATGCCCGGCACCTGGCGGAAAATTTCGTCAACTGGCGGCTCGTCGTCGATGGCCTCGTCGCGCGGCCGCTGTCGATCCCGCTGGCCAGGCTGCGCTCGCTTCCGCACCGCACCCAGATCACTCGCCAAGACTGCGTCGAGGGCTGGAGCGCGATCGCCAAGTGGCATGGCGTGCCGCTCGCGGCCATCCTCGATGCCGCGGGCCTCAGCGCGCGCGCGAACTATATCGTGTTCCATTGCGCCGACCGTTTCGGTTCGCGCCCTTATTATGAGAGCATCGATCTCATCGACGCCTTCCACCCGCAGACGATCCTTGCGTGGGGCATGAACGATCGCTTGCTGCCGGTGCCCAATGGCGCGCCGCTTCGCCTGAGGGTCGAGCGGCAGCTCGGCTACAAGCATGCTAAATATGTCGAGCGCATCGAGGCGGTCGAAAGCCTCGCCGGAATCCACGGCGGCAAGGGCGGCTATTGGGAGGACCAGGGGGACTATCAATGGTACGCGGGGATTTAGCCCGGACCGCGCGCCCCGGGAACTGAGAGCTGGCGGAGCGGGAGGGATTCGAACCCTCGATGCGGCTCTTCACCGCATACTCACTTTCCAGGCGAGCGCCTTCGACCACTCGGCCACCGCTCCGCATAGGCCCGGGAGGCGGCCATGTAGGCAGAGACGTGGCGGCGGGCAACCTTGCGGCCGTGCATCCCAAGCCCCTATGCGCCTCGGCATGCGCCGCTTCGGACCGCCGCCTTCCGCCGACGAGATCGAGGCGATCGCCCGCCGCACGCTGGAGGCGCTGCCCGAACCGTTCGCGGCCAGCCTGGACGACGTCGTTCTGCTCATCGAGGATTTCGCCGACGAGGAAACGCTCGCGGCGATGGGAATCGACGACCCGTTCGACCTCACCGGGATTTACGAGGGGCTTCCCCTGACCCAAAGGAGCGTCGAGCAGTCGGGCACCCTGCCCGACCGAATCCGCCTGTTCCGCCGTCCGATCCTCGACGAATGGGCGGGCGGCGACGACACGCTGGAGCACCTCGTCGCGCATGTGCTGATCCATGAGGTCGGCCACCATTTCGGCTTCAGCGACGAGGACATGCACGCGCTCGAGGACAGCATCGCGTGAGGGGGTTGCTGAAGTTCAGCGGCGTGACCCTGAAACGCGGCGGCCGTGTGCTGTTCGAGAACCTCGACCTGGAGCTGGGGCCCGGCGAACGCCTGCAGGTGACCGGCCCCAACGGCAGCGGCAAATCGAGCCTGATCCGGCTCGCCGCCGGACTGCTCCGGGCCGAGCGCGGGCGCGTAGAGCGCACGCCGCTGGCCCTCGCCGACGACCATCTCGCACTCGACCGCGAGCTGCCGCTGGCGCGCGCGCTCGCTTTCTGGGAAGGCCCGGTTGAATGGGCGATGGGCGCGCTCGGAATCGCGCATCTCGCCGACGTCCCGGTCCGGCTGCTGTCGTCGGGCCAGCTCAAGCGCGCGGCGCTGGCGCGCGTCGCGGCTTCGCGGGCGCCGCTGTGGCTGCTCGACGAGCCATTGAACGCACTCGATGCCGACGGGAGGAAGCGGCTGGGCGGCCTGGTCGAGCGTCACCTCGAGACCGGCGGGGCGGTGCTCGCCGCGTCGCACCAGCGGCTGGGGGGCGAATGGCGCAAGCTGGAGCTTGGCCGAGGGGAAACCGCATGATGCGCGCCCTCATCGAGCGCGACGTGCGCCGCGGCTTTACCGGCGCGGCCTGGCTCCCGATCGCCTTCTTTCTGCTCGTCGCGACCCTGATGCCGTTCGCGATCGGCCCCGACGCGAAGCTGCTCTCGGCAATCGGCGGCGGAGCGCTGTGGATCGCGGCGCTCACCGCCGCGCTCCTGCCGATCGAGCGCCTGGTCGAGCCGGATCGCGCCGACGGCGTGCTCGACCAGTTCATGCTCCACGGCATTGCCGAAGAGAGCGTCGCGGCCGCGAAGATCGTCGCGCATTGGCTAACCTTCGCGCCGCTTCTGCTGATCGCGGCGATCCCCGCCTCGGCCCTGCTCGCGATGGACGGCGAAGCGCTCGCCCGGACCGAGATCGCGCTGGCGATCGGCACTCCGGGCCTTGCCGCGCTCGCTGTCGCCGTCGCGGCGGTGACCGCCGGACTGCCACGCGCCGGAGCGCTCGCCGGACTTCTGCTGCTTCCACTCGCGGTTCCACTGCTGATCTTCGGCGCGGCCAACGCGCTGCTGCTCGAAGGCGCGGTGTCGTTGCTTCTGACCGCCGGCGCGCCGTTCGTTGCGGGCGCCGCGATTCGCGCTAGTCGGACCTAGACCACCTCGCGAAAATAGCTGTGGGCAGGAGTAGCCCCCGCGCCTCCTCGCGCACGGCCATCTCACCCATTTCGACCTTGCCGCCGAAGTCGCCCAGCGCCTGCGTCACCAGCTCGCCGATCGCGAGCGCCGACATGCGCACGGCATAGACCGTGAGCACGAGGAAGCGGCTGTCCTCGTCGAGCAGCCGGCGGCAGTCGGCGAGCAAGGGCGCGAGGTCCTCCTCGAGCCGCCACACTTCGCCCGTCGGACCGCGGCCGAACTTCGGTGGATCGAGCAGGATGCCGTCGTAGCGCCGGCCGCGCCGGACCTCGCGCGCGGTGAACTTGCCGGCGTCGTCGACGATCCAGCGGATCGGCCGATCGTCGAGACCGGAAAGCGTCGCATTCTCCTTGCCCTGCTCGACCGATTTCTTCGACGCGTCGACATGGACGAGCCGCGCCCCGGCCTCGCTCAGGAGCAAGCTCCCGACGCCCGTGTAGCCGAACAGGTTGAGCACATCCGCGTCCGCTGCCTGGTTTCGCATCCAGTCCCATTGCGGCGCCATGTCGGGGAAGAACGCGAGGTGACGGAACGGCGTCAGTGACGCATGGAAGCGCACTGCCCCACGTGACAGCTCCCACTGCTTCGGCACGGGGCGGTGCCGCACCCAGCGGCCGCCCCCCTCCTCGTCGGAGCCGGGGACGAAGGTCGCGTCCGGGTCCCAATCGTCGCGAGCGGGCGCCCACATCGCCTGCGGCTCCGGGCGGACCACGGACACCGCCCCGTACCGCTCCAGCTTCCGGCCGTTCCCGCAGTCGATCAGCCCCCAGTCGGCCCAGGGCTCGGCAATGATCGTCTGGAGGTCGCTCACGCCCAAAAGCTAGGCGGCCAGCGCGAGCTGCGCCCCGACCGAGGCGACCGCGGCCCGCCCGTCCAGCATCGCCGCGCCCGCCTGCCGGGCCGCCACCGCGTCGACCGACCGGAGCTGGCCGAGCAATTCGTCGAGCGTGAGGATGCGCCCGAACACCTCGATCGAGCGCGCCGTCTGGTCGGCGCGCCCCTGCGGCGTCTCGAGTCCCATCAGCAGGCCCGCCTCCATTTGCGCCCGCGCGCGCCGCACCTCCGCCTCGTCGAGCGTCTCGACCGCGTCGGCGAGGACCGTCCGGGCAAGGTGCATCGATTCCACCGCCCGATCGCGGTCGGCGGCGCAGCTCAGCGCAACGATGCCGGCGTCGGCATAGGCCTGGTTCCAGGCGCTCACCGAATAAGCGAGGCCGCGTTCCTCGCGCAGCTCCTGGAACAGGCGCGACGACATTCCGCCGCCGAGCGCCTGGACGAAGATCGACAGCGCGGGAAGCCGCGGATCGGCCGCCGCCAGCCCGGGAAGGCCCAGGCACCAATGCGCTTGCTCGAACTCGCGCCGGTCGTTGCGCACTCCGCCGGTGAATTCGGCGCGGCCGATCGGAGCGCCGGGCCAGTTTTCCATGTCGCCGAACAACCGTTCGGCGGTCTTGAGGATTTCCTGCGGATCGACCTTGCCGCTCGCGGACAGGATCAGGCGCGACGGGACCAGCTCGTCCCGGATCCACGACAGGCAGTCGTCGCGGGTGATGCCGCACAGCGTGTCGGCCCTCCCGAGCACCGAGCGGCCGAGCGGCTGCCCCTCGAAAGCGGCCTCGAACAGATGCTCGTGGACCAGGTCGTCGGGCGAATCGGCGACCTCGCCGAGTTCGGACAGGACGACCTGCCGTTCGCGCTCGAGATGGTCCTCCTCCATGTGCGGGGCGCGCAGGAGGTCCGCGATCAGCTCGGTGAGCAGGGCCGCGTCCCTGGCGAGCGTCCGGCCGTAGAAAACCGTCTGGTCGCGCGCCGTCCAGGCGTTGAGCACTCCGCCGACGTCCTCGATGGCCTCGGCGATCGCGCGCGCGTCGCGCGATCCGGCGCCCTTGAACACCATGTGCTCGACGAGGTGCGCCAGGCCGTTGCGATGCTCCGGCTCGGAGCGCGAGCCGACCATCGCATAAAGGCCGATCGCCGCCGATTCGGCGCCCGGCAACGGATCGACTGCAAGCGCGATCCCGTTGCTCAACCGGTGCAGCTCGGCGCTCATCTCTTCGGCCGTCCCTCTCTCAGCCTCTTTCGCACGGCCAGCGCATAGATAATGAGCGCGATTGCGGCCAGGCTGAACCAGGTCGCCGCATAGCCGCGATGGATGGCGGGCGTGATCGGACTGACCGAGCTGACCGCCGGCGGCTTGCTCGGCTGGAGGCCCGGCGGAGCGGTCGCGGCCACCAGCCGCATGCGCGAGCGGCGATCGGGCACGATGATCCCGCTCACCGGCCCGCCGGACCAATTGACCTTCGCGTTGGGGTTCTTCGACCATCCGATCTCGACGCTCATTCCGGGTCCCTCGATCCCGGTCGTGCAATCGACGATCTGCACATAGCCGGCCTCGCCCGCGGCATTCTCGCCGCCGACGGCACGCCGGCCAACCACGCGCAAGCACACGCCCGTCGCATGGCGGAACAACGGAAGCTGCTCGGTCCGCAAGGGGACGGTCGGCCAGGCGATCGGCGGCAGCCTCTGCGCCTCGCCATAGCGCGCGAGCAGCCCCTCCTTCCAATGCGCCCGCTGCAGCTGCCAGATGCCGAGCCCGATCATCGCCGCGACGGCGGCCGCGACCACGATCGTTGGAATGACGGGCAGCCGCCGGATCATTCGACGATGCGCCCTTTAGGGTCCAAACCCATTACCGGCGAGAGCCGGGACATGGCTCCCGCCGGATGCGGCGCGAGGAGAAGCGTGAAGGGCGGTGCGGGCCCACCGGTCGAGCGCTTCGACGAAGCGAGGCGCCGGCGGGGTCATGCCCTTCGTGTGGGACGAAAACGCGCCCTGGCACGCTCGCTCGCTCGCGAAATAGGCACCGCTATTCCGCTTCGCTCGCTCGCTCCCGGAACACGTTTTCGTCACCATCACGGCCTCGCTGGTAATAGGTTTGGACCCTAGTCGAGCAGCGCCCCGGCCAGCGTTCTCAAGTCCTTTTCGGGGCGCGCGCCATAATGCTGGATCACCTCGGCGGCCGCGATCGCGCCGAGCCTTAGCGAATTTTCGAGGTTCTTCCCGCGCGTATAGCCAACGAGGAACCCGGCGGCGAACAGGTCGCCCGCGCCGGTCGTGTCGACCAGCTCCTTGATCGGCTCGGCCGGGACGTCGGCGCGCTCCCCCAATTTGGTCGCAAGAGCGCCATGCTCGCTACGCGTCACGACCAGGGTCTGGACCTTGCCGGCCACCAGCTCCACCGCGCTTTCGAGGTGAGCCGCGCCCGCGAGCATCAGGATCTCCGCTTCGTTCGCGAACAGGATGTCGATCCGCCCGCCGTCGATCAGGGCGTTGAAGCCGTCGCGGTGGCGGTCGACGCAGAACGTGTCCGACAAGGTGAGCGCGACCTTCCGGCCCGCCGCCCGTGCGACCTCGACCGCCCGCACCATTGCGTAGCGCGGCGTCTCCGGGTCCCACAGATAGCCTTCGAGGTAGAGCACCGCCGACGATCGGATCTGTTCTTCGTCGAGCGCGCTCGCCCGCAGGTGCTGGGCCGCGCCGAGGAAGGTGTTCATCGTCCGGTGCCCGTCCGGGGTCACCAGCACCATCGATCGCGCGGTCGGCGCACCGAGGTCCGCTTCGGGAGTCGTGAACTCCACTCCGGCCGCGGTCAGGTCATGGCGGTAGAATTCGCCGAGCTGGTCGGGTGCGACCTGGCCGACGAACCCGGCGCGGCCGCCGAGCGCGGCGATCCCGGCGGCGGTGTTGCCGGCCGACCCGCCGCTCACCTCGCGCGCCGGCTGCATGTGGTCGTAGAGGCGCCGAGCCTCGTCGGCGTCGATCAGCCGCATGGAGCCTTTGACCAGTCCTTCCCGGGCCAGGAAATCGTCGGTCGCGTCGGCGATCACGTCGACGATCGCGTTGCCGATGGTCAGGACGTCGAGGCGGGTGTCGGCCATGCAAGCTCCGGAAATCACGGGAAAGCGCGCCGCCTAGCGGTGCGTTCAGCGGTGGGCAACCTTGCGTCGCGAAGTTGCGGCATGCATCACCGGTCCATGCGCCGCTTCATTCCCGCCGCCACCTTGCTCCTCGCCGCCTGCGCCACGGCTCCGCGACAGCCCCAGCCGCAGCCCTCGTCCACGATCACCCCGTCGCCCCACCGCCAGAGCGACCTCCTCGGCATGACCGCGAATGAGCTCGTCCAGCGCTTCGGCAATCCCGCGCTCCAGGTGCGCGAAGGCGCCAGCCTGAAGCTCCAGTTCCGGCGGCGCGGCTGCGTGCTCGACGCCTATCTCTACGCGGCCCCGGCCGGCGGCGTGCAGCGCGTCGCGCACGTCGACACGCGCTGGCCGACCGGCGCGGACGCCGATCAACAGAGCTGCATCTCGGCCTTGCAGTCGCCCTGAAGCTCCCTGACCGCCCAGGCCGCCGCCTCGGCGATGACCGGGTCGGAATCGTCGAGATGGGCCTGGATCGAGCGGGCGAGCGCCGGGTCGCGGCTGTTGCCGGCGGCGATCAGGCAGTTGCGGATCATCCGCTTGACCCCGATCCTCTTGATCGGCGATCCGGCGAACATTTCGCGGAATGCCGCATCGTCGAGCGCGAGCAGGTCCGCCAGCCGCGGGGCGGCGAGCTGGGCGCGGGGCAGGAAGGCGCGGTTCGCGGCGGCCGCCTCGGCGAACCGGTTCCACGGGCAGACGGCGAGGCAGTCGTCGCATCCGTAGATCCGGTTGCCCATGGCCTTGCGGAACTCCTCCGGGATCGGCCCGTCGTGCTCGATCGTCAGGTAGGAAATGCAGCGCCTCGCATCGATCCGGTGCGGGCCGTCGAACGCGCTCGTCGGGCAGGCGTCGAGGCAGCGGCGGCAGGTGCCGCAATGCCGGCCGTGGCCGGCGGGCGGGTCCGGCTCAAGCTCGAGGCTGGTGAGGATCACGCCCAGGAACAGCCAGCTGCCGTGCTCGCGGCTGACGAGGTTGGTGTGCTTCCCCTGCCAGCCGATTCCCGCGGCTTGCGCGAGCGGCTTTTCCATCACCGGGGCGGTATCGACGAACACCTTGAGCTCCGACGGCGCGCGATCGACGATGAATCGCGCCAACGCCTTGAGCGCCTTCTTGACCGTCTTGTGATAGTCGCCGCCCTGGGCATAGACCGAGATGCGCGCGCGCTCCGTCCGGGCGGCAAGCTCGAGCGGGTCGGACGCGGGCGCGTAGCTCATTCCCAGCGCGATCGCCGATTTCGCCTCGGGCCACAGGGCACGCGGGCTGACCCGCTGACCGGCTCTGGCTTCCATCCAGCCCATGGTGCCGTGACGTCCGGCCTCGAGCCAGCGCCGGAGGTCGAGCCCGGCCGCGTCCGCCGCATCGGCGCGCGCGAAGCCGCACGCCGCGAAACCGATCCGCGCCGCTTCCGCCCTTATTGCTTCCTCAAGGCCTTGGCTCTTATGCACGGGCGGGCTGTACACTGCCGCAGGCAAATTTCGTAGGAATTTCAGTGCTTCGACAGGCCTCGCATGACGAAAAGACCAGCGGACCGGCGGTTGAAGCCATCGACCTGGTCAAGGAGTTCGGCGAGACCCGTGCGGTCGATGGCGTCAGCCTCGCGGTTCCCGCCGGAAGCATCTACGGCCTGCTCGGCCCCAACGGCGCCGGCAAGACGACCATCCTCCGGATCCTGCTCGGGATCATCGACCCGTCGAGCGGAACGCGCCGCCTGCTCGGTCACGAGCGTCCGCTCGATGCGGCGCTTGAGGTCGGCTACCTCCCCGAAGAGCGCGGGCTTTATCCGTCGATGCACGCGCGCGAGGCGATCGCGTTCATGGGCAATCTTCGCGGGCTGCCGCTCGCCGAGGCGCGCCGCCGTGCCGACGAGCTGCTCGGCGACCACGGCTTGAGCGACTGGGGGCGAAAGCCGATCCGCGCGCTTTCCAAGGGCATGGCGCAGACGGTCCAGCTGCTCGGCACGATCATCCACCGACCCCGGCTGATCGTGCTCGACGAGCCGTTCGC
>DASURT010000072.1:0-3849 GCA_036375515.1 Sphingomicrobium sp. | reverse complement strand
GGGGGGCCCGGTGCGAGTAATTGCGCCGGGCCCAATTTTTTATGGGCTTTCGAACAACTTCGCCAATTGGTCGACCATCGCGCCGGCGAGCTGGTCCGCATCCATGATGGTCACCGCCCGGCTGTAATAGCGCGTGACGTCGTGGCCGATGCCGATCGCGAGCAGCTCGACGCTCGAGCGCTTCTCGATCCACTCGATCACCTGCCGCAAGTGCCGCTCCAGATAGCTCCCGCCGTTCGCCGACGCGGTCGAATCGTCGACCGGGGCGCCGTCCGAGATGACCATGAGAATGCGCCGCTCCTCGGCCCTCGCGATCAGCCGGTTGTGCGCCCAGAGCAGAGCCTCGCCGTCAATGTTTTCCTTGAGGAGCCCCTCGCGCATCATCAGTCCGAGGTTGCGCCGCGAGTGGCGATAAGGCTCGTCGGCGCGCTTGTAGACGACATGGCGGAGGTCGTTGAGGCGGCCTGGATTCGGCGGCCGCCCCGCAGCGAGCCAGGCCTCGCGGCTCTGCCCACCCTTCCAGCCGCGAGTGGTGAATCCGAGCACCTCGGTCGCGACCCCGCAGCGCTCGAGCGTGCGCGTCAGGATGTCGGCGCAGATTGCGGCGATCGCGATCGGGCGGCCGCGCATCGAGCCCGAATTGTCGATCAGCAGCGAGACGATTGTGTCGCGAAACTCGGTGTCGCGCTCGACCTTGAACGACAAGGCGTGGCGAGGATTGACGACCACCCTCGCGAGGCGAGCGGCGTCCAGCAGTCCTTCCTCCTGGTCGAAGTCCCAGCTCCGCGCCTGCTGCGCGAGCAACCGCCGCTGAAGCCGGTTGGCGAGGCGTGTCACGACATTTTGCAATCCGCCCATTTGCTGGTCGAGGTAGGCGCGCAGGCGGCCCAACTCCTCCTCGTCGCACAGTTCGCCCGCTTCCACGATCTCGTCGAAGCGGGTCGTGAAGGCCTTGTAGTCGGTCGCCGGCGCAAGCTCCCAATTGCGGCGGCCCGGGGACGCGAGAATGCTCTCGGCAAAGTCGTCGCCCGCGAGCGCCTGCTCGTCGCCCATCTCCATCTCGTCGGACCCGCGCTCGTCCGTGGCGCCTTCCTCGGCTTCCTCGCCCCGCATCTCGACGTCGCCGCCTTCGGGGCTGCCCTCGCCGCCTTCGTCCGGCGCCTCTTCGGTGCCGCCCTGCTCGCCCTCTTCCTCGTCGCCGCCGTCTTCCGGCCGGTCCTCGCCCGGCTCTTCCGCGGTGGCGAGATCGAGGTCCTGGAGCAGGCGACGCGACAGCCGCGCGAACGCCGCCTGGTCGTCGATCGTGAGCGCCAGGCCGTCGAGCTCCGCGGCGGCCTTGTCCTCGATCCAGGGTGCGATGAGCTTCAGCCCGGCCAGCGCCGCCCTGGGCGGAGCCTCGCCGATCAGGCGTTCGCGGGCGATCAGCCCGACCGCGGTGGCGAGGGGAACCTCCTCGGCCGTGCGGGCGCGGACGATCGCGTCGGCGCGGACGCGGGCATCGGTCAGGTGGGCGAGGTTCGCGCGCACCCCGCCCATCGATCGGGCGCCAAGCGCCTCGACCCGGGCGGTCTCGAGCGCGTCGAACACCGCGCGGGCCTCGAGGTCGGCCGGCGCATGGGCCGAATGGAGCTTCGAATCATGATAGCGCAGCCGAAGGCCGAGCGAATCCGCGCCCCCCCGCGCCTCCGCCACAAGGCTTCGCTCGAGCGCCGGGCCCGGCGAGGGAACGCGCGCGGTCTTGCCCGGAGCCGCGGCGGCCTCGGACGCGAAGACGACGTCCGCCTCGGCATCCTTGGCGATGGCCCGGGTCGCCCCCGCGAGCGCGCGGCGAAACAGGTCGATGCGTTCGACCATGGCCGCCTAGGCCTTTCCGACCACGCTCTCCGGCAGGTCCTCGCCGAACACCCGCTGATAATATTCGGCGATCAGCGGCCGTTCGGACTCGTCGCACTTGTTGAGGAACGACACGCGGAAGGCGTAGCCGACGTCGTTGAAGATGTGCGCGTTCTGCGCCCAGCTGATCACCGTTCGCGGGCTCATCACGGTGGAAATGTCGCCATTGATGAAGCCCTGGCGCGACAAATCGGCGACCTTGATCATCCTCTCGACGATCTCCTTGCCGCCGGGCTCGTCATATTCGCCCGACTTGGCGAGCACGATCTGTGCCTCGACCTGCGCCGGAAGGTAGTTGAGCGTCGAGACGATGTTCCAGCGGTCCATCTGGCCCTGGTTGATCGCCTGAGTGCCGTGATAGAGGCCGGTCGTGTCGCCGAGGCCGACGGTGTTGGTCGTCGCGAACAGGCGGAACCAGGGATTCGGCCGGATCACCCGGTTCTGGTCCAGCAGCGTGAGCTTCCCTTCCGCCTCAAGCACGCGCTGGATGACGAACATCACGTCCGGGCGGCCGGCGTCATATTCGTCGAAGACCAGCGCGACGGGATGCTGCAGCGCCCAAGGCAGCAGCCCTTCGCGGAACTCGGTCACCTGCTGACCTTCGCGAAGCACGATCGCATCGCGGCCGACGAGATCGATGCGGCTGATGTGCGCATCGAGATTGATCCGGATCATCGGCCAGTTGAGCCGAGCGGCGACCTGCTCGATGTGGGTCGACTTGCCGGTCCCGTGATAGCCCTGGACCATCACCCGCCGGTTCTTGGAAAAGCCGGCGCAGATGGCGAGCGTCGTATCGGGATCGAACACATAGGTCGGGTCGAGGTCGGGAACTCGTTCGTCGGCCTCGCTGAACGCCGGGACCTCCATGTCGGAATCCACGCCGAACAGCTCGCGGACCTTCGCGGTCTTGTCGGGTGCGGCCATCAGCGTCTCCGCCCGGCTCTCAGGGTCAACGTTGGGGATATCTGTCATAGGATGATCGATCTTAAGGGAAGGTCGCGCGCGCCTCAATGTTCAGCCAACTTTTGACGGCAACGGGAAGAGCGTGATGAACCGCCTGGCCAGCTCCATGTCTCCCCTGATGTCGACCGTTTCAAGGGGCGCGCCGCCATAGAGTACGCCGGCGATCGCGCCCGGCGCCGCGATGAATACCACCTCGACCTCAGCGGGTTCGTCGCGACGGATGTCGATCGCGCCGTCACGAATGTCGGCGACATAGCCGACATCGCCGAACCGGAAGCCGATCCGGGCGCTGAGGTCTCCCGCCCGTCGCGCGTCGAACATCGTCTGCATCGACATCATGATCGACACGGCGCTGACGAACAGGCCCGGATCGTGCCGAGGGCTGCGAACGGCCCATCGGCCAAGCGCGCGGATCACGGGCGCGGCCTCGAGGCCCCAGTCGGTCGCCTCATAGACCTGGACCGACGCGGGCGGCGGGAGCTGCCTTCGCCTAACCAGTCCACGCCGCTCCAGCTCGTTCAGCCGCTGGCTCAGCACGTTGGCGCTGATTCCGGGCAGGTCGGCCCGCAGCTCGGAGAACCGGCGCGGCCCGAACATTAATTCCCGCAGGACGAGCGGGGCCCAACGTTCGCCGATCAGTTCGAGCGCGTGCGCCACGCCGCAGGCATCCTCGTAGCGCCTTTTTTCCTCGCTTTGCCGCAGGTTAGTTATTTTTTCTAACTCCTCCGTTGCAATTTATGACTCCAGTAGGCAAAAGGCAAGCGAATCGAGTCGCGGCGAGGAGGGAAAATGTGACGCTGCCGAACGGCCGCCAACGCGCCGACCGGACCCTGGAATGCGGCGTAACGCCGCGCTGTTGCTGAACCGTCATCGAAACAGGCGTATGGCGTCATCGCCATGGGCCGGCACCGAGGGAGAGCATCCTATGCCGCTCAATTCAAATTCCGCGATCGAGATTACCGCGTTCCGCTGGGTGCCCGAGTTCGCCCAGGG
>DASURT010000071.1:0-7139 GCA_036375515.1 Sphingomicrobium sp. | reverse complement strand
CGCCGGGAGCAGGCGCGGCGGAACGGGGCCGACCTTCCCCGGCCTGATCCCGGCGCGCCGAAGCAACTCCAGGCCCTCGCGCTGCGCCGCGGCGACCACCCGGCGATAGTCGCGCTGCCTCAGCTCCTCGATCAAGGTGCGTCCCGACAGCGCGCTAACCGCATTGTTGAGG
This sequence comes from Sphingomicrobium sp., assembly GCA_036375515.1. Lineage (GTDB taxonomy): Bacteria > Pseudomonadota > Alphaproteobacteria > Sphingomonadales > Sphingomonadaceae > Sphingomicrobium. The sequence continues at coordinate 6,967 of DASURT010000071.1, read as the reverse complement.
TTGATGAGCAACTTGCCCCAGGCGAGTCCGACCATGTCGTTCGACAGCTCGAGCTCGGCCGGGCCCTCTCCGATGCGCTCCGCCAGGGCGCGCGTCTCCGGCCGGTCCTCGGCGACAAGCCTGCCAGCGACGCCCTTGTGAAATCGCCCGCCCCCCAGATGAGCGACGTTGAACGGCACCATCCCGCGAACGATCCGGAACCGGGCGCCAAGCTCGCGTTCCAGGACCTCGATGTTGCTCATCCCGTTCTGGAAGCTGATGACCAGCGCTCCGTCGCGGCCGTGCTCGCCGATTTCACGAGCCGCCTCGGCGGTCGCGCCGCTCTTGACGCACAAGGCGATGATATCGGCATCGCCGAGCGCCGCGGGCACGCATGCGAAATCAACCTCGTCCAGCGCCCCGGTCCAGCCGCTAAAGTCGGTGAGAGTCAGGCCATGCTCGCGAACGTCATGCGCGATTCTGGGGCGTCCGATGAAGCTGACGGGAAGGCCCGCCGCAGCCCAGGCGCCGCCGACGAAGCAGCCGATCGAGCCGGCGCCGAGGACGGCGATCCTAGCCGCGGCCACGATAGGATCGGACACCCTGGTCCGGCACCCACAGCCCCTCGGGCGGCGGGCCCGACTGCCAGAAGACGTCGATCGGGATCCCGCCGCGAGGATACCAGTAGCCGCCGATCCTCAGCCACTTGGGCTTCATTTCTTCGACCAGACGCTGGCCGATCCCGACGGTGACGTCCTCGTGGAAGCCTTTATGGTTGCGGAACGAGCCGAGGAACAGCTTGAGGCTCTTCGATTCGACGATCGTCTCGCCCGGCACATAGTCGATGACGACGTGCGCGAAGTCTGGCTGGCCGGTGACCGGGCAGAGCGAAGTGAACTCCGGCGCGGCGAAGCGCACCAGGTAGAGCGCGCCGGCCCGAGGGTTGGGCACATAGTCGAGTACCGCCTCCTCCGGGGAAGCGGGCAACGTGCTGGTCTTGCCGAGTTCGCGCGTTTCCATCGCGCGCCAACTAGCAGGAGGCGCGAACCCCGCCTATCCCGTCTTGACCGGGGCCACACAGCGCAGGGGGACCAATGAACCGAAGCATGATTCTTGCAGGCCTCGCGCTCATCGCCGCGCCCGCTTTGGCGCAGGACCCGCCGCTGATCGGCCGCGACGCGGCGAGCGCGCTCGCCTCGGAAATTTCTGGCACGTCGGCGATCCGAACCGTCCAGTCGCTGTCGCTACATCACCGGATGCGCGGCTCGCAACCCTACGCCGCCGCCGCCGAGGTGATCCGCGGCCGCCTGGCGGCTTATGGCCTTGCCGACGTGGACGTGATCGCGCTCCCGGCGGACGGAGTCGTGGTCTACGGCACGCAGCGTTCGCGGCCCGCCTGGAACGCCCGCTTCGCCGAGCTGTGGGAACGGAAGCGCGTGAACAGCCAGTGGGCCGATTCCGAACGGATCGCGTCCTGGGACGAGCAGCCGATCACGCTTGCCGAAGACAGCGTCAGCGGGACGGCGGACAGCGACCTGGTCGACGTCGGCGCGGGCAGCAAGGACTCGGACTATGCCGGCAAGTCGGTCCGCGGCAAGCTGGTGCTGGCGTCGGACCAGGCCGACGCCGTCGCTCCGCTCGCCGTCACCAAATACGGCGCCGCCGGCATCGTTTCCTGGGCGCGGAACCAGAAGCAGGCCTGGTGGGGTGAGGACGAGAGCCTGATTCGCTGGGGCCATCTCGACACGTGGAAGGACCCGACCTTCGCCTTCATGGTGTCGCCGGCCCGCGCCCATGCCTGGCAGGATCGGTTGGCGAAAGGTGAGACGGTCCGCTTGCGCGCGCGCGTCGAGGCTGGCCGGACGGCCGGGCAGTATCTGATCCCGACCGCGGTGATTCCCGGCCGCGACCGCACCCACGAGATCGTCTATTCCTGCCATCTCGATCACCCCTCGCCGGGCGCCAATGACAATGCCAGCGGGTGCGCGGGCATTTTGGAGATTGCCCGGACGCTGAATCGGCTGGTCGCCGACAAGCGCCTGCCGCAGCCCCAGCGCACGATCCGCTTCATCTGGCCGTGCGAGGTGGAATGCACGATCTCGCTGCTCAACGCGCGACCCGAGTTCGCCAGCCGGGCGCTCGCCACCATCCATCTCGACATGATCGGTGGCGACACCGAAAAGACCAAGTCGATCCTGCGCGTCGAGGGCGCGCCGCCGAGCCTGCCTAGCTTCGTCGCCGACGTTGGCGTGGCGATGGCGCGCTGGGTCAACCAGCAGTCGCTGGAATATGCGGATACCGGAGAGGCCGACTGGCCGCTGGTCGATCCGCAGGGCGACAAGCGCGCCCTGCAGGCCAAGGTGGGCGGCTTTACCGACGGCAGCGACCACCGGGTGTGGGCCGAGGGCAGCTGGCGCGTGCCGGTGATCTACGTCGCCGACTGGCCGGATCGCTATATCCACACGCAGCGCGATGTCCCCGCCAATCTGGATGCGACCAAGATGAAGCGCGCGATGTTCATCGCCGCCGCCGCGGGATGGACGCTGGCCAATCTCGACCAGGCCGCGGTTTCCGAACTGGAGCTGATGCTGCGGTCCGAAATGCTTGAGCGGCGCGCCGCCAGGCTCCGCCGGTCCGCGCGCGCGGACCTCGACCTGGCGCGACTGATGGCGGCCCACGCCGACCGCTACGATGCCGCCGAGGCTGCCTCGCTCGGGCGCTTCGGCTTGACTGGGACGGCGGTCCCTGGCGCGCCGTCGGCAGACTCGGCCCCGTCGACGGGACGCGCGGCGGTCGTCTACCGGCGCAAACCCGAGCCCAAGGGTCCGATGGACGGATTCGGCTATTCCTGGTTCGACGACCATTTGAAGCGAGCCGGACTCGTCCGGCCCGCGCTACTCGACCGGCCGAGCCCGCCCGACGGTCCCGCCTTCGGCTACGAGGCCCTCAACTTGGTCGATGGGCTGCGCACGGTGCAGGACATAAGCGACGAGCTTGCGGTAACTGTCGCGCCGGCGCCGGTGGCCGAGGTCGCCGATTACCTCGCGACTCTCGAAAAACTCGGCGTGCTCGAGCGGGAATAGGGCTCAACTCTCCGGTAGCGCCCAGTCGATCGGCGCGACGCCGCGACGTTCGAGGAAGGCATTGGCCCTGGAGAAATGCTTACACCCGAAGAAGCCGCTGTGCGCCGAAAGAGGCGAGGGATGCGCCGCCTTCAGGACCAGGTGCCGCCCGCCACGATCAACGCTGTCCACGAACGCCGCCTTCCTCTGAGCGTAGCTGCCCCAGAGCAAGAACACGCTCGGCTCCGGACGTTCGTTGACCTCGCGAATGATCGCGTCCGTGAAACGCTCCCAGCCCTTCTCGCGGTGCGAGGCGGCGCGGCCCATTTCCACCGTCAGCACGCTGTTCAAGAGCAGCACGCCCTGCTTCGCCCAATGTTCGAGAAAGCCATGCCGCGCGGGCCGGATCCCGAGGTCGCTTTCGAGCTCTTTGTAGATGTTGACGAGGCTCGGCGGCGGCTGGACCCCCGAGGGGACGGAGAAGCACAGGCCGTGCGCCTGGCCCGGCCCGTGATAGGGGTCCTGGCCGAGGATCACGACGCGCACCTGGTCGGGCGGCGTCAGGTCCAGCGCCCGGAACCACTCCGAGGCTCTGGGAAAGATGCGCTTGCCGCGCTCGCGCTCGGCGAGGAGGAAGCGCTTCAACTCGGCCATGTACGGTTCGGCGAACTCGCCGCCGAGGTGTTCCAGCCAGCCCGGATGCAGCTTGATTGTCGTTTCCATCCGCCATCGTCATTGCGAGCGCCGAAGGCGCGTGGCAATCCAGAAGCGGCACTGGATTGCTTCGCTCCGCTCGCAATGACGGGAGAAGGTAGATGGACCCGCTCGTTTCGACCGAATGGCTTGCAAAGCACCTCGGCGAGGCGGATCTCGGCGTCATCGACGCCAGCTGGTTCATGCCGGCGAGCGGGCGCAGCGGCCGCGAGGACTATCTCGACGCCCATATTCCGGGCGCGCGCTACCTCGACATCGACGAGCTCAGCGACCGCTCCAATCCGGCGCCGCACATGCTGCCAGGCCCCGGCGAGTTCGGCCGCGCGATGCAGCGGCTCGGAATCGGGCGCGACGATCGCATCGTCGTCTATGACAATTCGCCGATCCGCACCGCCGCGCGCGGCTGGTTCATGCTGCGCCACTTCGGCGCGCGCGAGGTCGCCATCCTCGACGGCGGCTTCCAGAAATGGACCGCCGAGGGTCGCCCGGCCGAAAGCGGCGAGCCCGCGCCCCGCGAGGCCCGGTTCGATGCGCAGGAACGCGGCGAGATTGTCACCAAGCGGCAGATCCTTAGCGGAGAGATCCTCTCGCCCCTCCTGGATGCGCGAGGGAAGGGCCGTTTCGAAGGCACTGAGCCGGACCCTCGGCCGGGCGTCGAGCCCGGGCACGTCCCCGGAGCGTACAACCTCCCGTTTTCCGAGCTCTATGGTGACGACGGCACGTTCAAGTCTGTCGAGGAGCTCCGCCGGCTGTTCGCCGACGCCGGGATCGATCCGGCGCGGCCGTTCGTCGCGAGCTGCGGTTCGGGGGTCACCGCCAGCTCACTGATCTTCGCCGCTTATCTGCTCGGCAATGGCGGCACGCGGCTCTACGATGGAAGCTGGAGCGAGTGGGGCGCCGACCCGGCGACGCCGAAAGCCGTGGGGCCCGCTTAGTCGAGGATGACCCTGGCGACGTCCTTGAGCTCGCGGCGGATCTGCTCGACGAGCGCCTGCGTCGCCACCGCATTCGGTCCACCGTCACGCTCGTTGAGCAGCGCCTCGAGGCCCGCCGAGGTGGCTCCGACGAGCTGACCCGAGCGCACGTCGAAACGCCGCCGCCTGGCTTCGTCCGCCCGGTTCCAGGCCGCCGCGATCGCCTCGTCGTTATCGGCATCGGGCGCGGGCCCGCCGCCGAACGGGTCGACCAGCCTCAGCGCGTGGCGAACGCACGCCAGACGGGCGAGGACTTCGGCGCTTGGCTGCGGCGTCGGGCGCGGGTCCGGATCGGCGAACAAGTGCAGCATGGCCCATGGCTAACGCGCGGAAAGCTAACAAAAAGTGAATCGCGGTCGTCATCCGGATGACGAGCGCGATTCATCCCGGGCTTGATCCGGGATCCATGGATTCCCGCTTTCGCGGGAATGACGCTGGAGGCCCTAAGCCCCGCTCTTTTCGTCGATGTCGCGCAGGATCCAGCCGCGCTGGGGGATCGTCTCGACGAACTCGGCTCCTCCGCTGGCATTGCGCAGCTTCTTGCGGAGCTTGGAGATGAACACGTCGATGATCTTGGGCTGGGGCTGGTCGTCGGCGCGCCGATAGAGGTGCTTCAGGAGCATCGCGCGAGTGACGACATTGTTGCGGGCGAAGGCGAGCAGCTCGAGGACGCGATATTCCATCTCGGTGATCCCAATCGGGTGTCCGTCGATGCGGATCAGCCGCTGGACCTGGTCGACCGCGAGGCGCCCGCCGCACAGGGTTGCCGGCATCTCGCCGCCGCTGGCCTTCAAGGACGCGAGCAGCCGCGAAGCCGCTTCCTCGCTGTCCTCCGGAGACACGGAGCGCGGAGTCCCGATCAGGTCCTGCTGGAGGTCGGCCAGCATCTTGTGCGCGTCCTCGATCAGGCGGGAACCTTCCTCGAAGCGGCGCCGCGACCGGTCGAGCATCGATTCAATCTCGACGAGGCGCGTGGAAAGGGTTTCTTCAGCCATCTCTTGAGAATCCACTCCCGCTCCCGCTCATTGCACCTGCGCCGAGGCGATGTCGCTGTTCTGCGGCGGCACCGAAAGGATCGAAAGCGTGATCGGCCCCTTGTCCACGATGCGCGTGTCCGGGTCCCAGGCGGTCGACCGGATCCCGATCTGGGCTATGTCCCTGCCGGCCTTGTCGAGCAAGCTCGTTTCGCCCTGCGGACGCGGCGCCGGGCCACCGAAAATCGCGTCGATCGCCTGCTGCTGAACGTCGGTCGCGGTCCCGGCCGTCCCGGCGACCGGAGGCGCCAGCGTGTAATCGGGCGGGATGATCAGCGGCGCGTTGCGAGCGACCGCGAATTCGTCGGGCGTCGCTGTCCGGCCGCGCAGGATCGAGCAGCCGGCGGTCGAAAAAGCCGCAACCAGCAACAGAGCCGAAAAAGCCTTACGCATGTTCGATAGTCTCCTTAAGGGCCTGAACCCTCCGGGCGCTCCTTACGGGTCAGGAACGCGCGCAGCAACAGGATCACGACGGCAATGCTAATCGCGGCATCGCCGACATTGAATACCAAAAAGGGTCGGAAGTCGCCGAAGTGCAAGTCGGCGAAGTCGATCACGTAGCCGAAGCGGATGCGGTCGAGGATGTTGCCCATCGCCCCGCCGAGCACCATCCCGAGCGCCGCCTGGTCGATCCGGTTTTTCTCTCTCCCGATCCACACCGCGACGCCGATCGCGATCGCGCTGGTCAGCGTGACCAGCATCCAGCGGCCGACCGGGTTGGTGGCATTGAGGAGCCCCAGCGAGATCCCGTTGTTCTCGGTGTAGGTGAAATTGAAGATCGGCAGCAGCGTGAGCTGGTCGCCGAGCTGGTTGATGCCAAGCGGGCCGGTGACGATCCACTTGGTCAGCTGGTCAGCCAAGAAGACGATCAGCGCGATGGCGAAGCCGAGACGGCGGGCGCGCATCAAATCCTCCCCGGAACGGGGAGGGGAACCATGCGCAGCATGGTGGAGCGGCCGGAGGGGCCGCAATCGACCCCTCCGTCAGCCTTCGGCTGCCACCTCCCCGTTCCGGGGAGGATTTTTAACTTACCCATTCACCACCCCGCTGCACCGGTCGCAAAGATCGCCGTCCGCCTTCACTTCCGGCAGCAGCCGCCAGCACCGACCGCATTTATGCCAATCCACGCGCCCAGCGCGGAGAGTTTCTACATTCACGAACTCCGGGAGAGCCGGGTCCACGTTCACTTCAACCAAGCCAGCAA
>DASURT010000070.1:0-4019 GCA_036375515.1 Sphingomicrobium sp. | reverse complement strand
GCGAAACCGTCACCCAGGCGGTGATCACCACCCCCGCTTACTTCAACGACGCGCAGCGCCAGGCGACCAAGGACGCCGGCCAGATCGCGGGCCTCGAGGTGTTGCGGATCATCAACGAGCCGACCGCGGCCGCACTCGCCTACGGGCTCGAGAAGGAAGAGGGCAAGACGATCGCCGTCTATGACCTTGGCGGCGGCACGTTCGACATCTCGATCCTCGAGATCGGGGACGGCGTGTTCGAGGTGAAGTCGACCAATGGCGACACGTTCCTGGGCGGTGAGGATTTCGACGCCCGGATCGTCAATTTCCTCGCCGACCGGTTCAAGGCGAAGGAGAATATCGACCTTCGCACCGATCGCCTCGCCCTGCAGCGCCTCAAGGAGGCCGCGGAGAAGGCCAAGATCGAGCTCTCCTCGGCCTCGACGACCGAGATCAACCAGCCCTTCATCACCGCTCGCATGGAAGGCGGGACGACCACCCCGCTTCACCTCGTCGAGACGATCAGCCGCGCCGACCTGGAAAAGCTGGTCGCGGACCTGATCGAACGCACGATCGAGCCGTGCAAGAAGGCGCTGAAGGACGCAGGGATCGACTCCAAGGACATCGCCGACGTCGTGCTCGTCGGCGGAATGACCCGCATGCCGCGCGTGCGCGAGCGAGTGAAGGAATTCTTCGGCCGCGATCCGCACACGGGGGTGAACCCGGACGAGGTCGTCGCCATGGGCGCGGCGATCCAGGCCGGAGTCCTGCAGGGCGACGTCAAGGACGTCCTCCTGCTCGACGTGACGCCGCTGAGCCTTGGGATCGAGACCCTGGGCGGCGTGTTCACCCGGATGATCGACCGCAACACGACCATTCCGACGAAGAAGAGCCAGGTTTTCTCGACCGCCGAGGACAATCAGAACGCGGTGACCATCCGCGTTTTCCAGGGCGAGCGCGAAATGGCGGCCGACAACAAGCTGCTCGGCCAGTTCGACCTCGTCGGGATCCCACCCGCGCCGCGCGGAGTGCCGCAGATCGAGGTCACGTTCGACATCGACGCCAACGGCATCGTCAACGTGTCGGCCAAGGACAAGGGGACCGGCAAGGAGCAGCAGATCCGGATCCAGGCTTCGGGCGGTCTGTCCGACAACGACATCGAGAAGATGGTCCAGGAGGCCGAGCAGTTCGCCGAGGAAGACAAGAAGCGCCGCGCGTCGGCCGAGGCGAAGAACAACGCCGAGAGCCTGATCCACACCACCGAACGCCAGCTCGCGGAGTTCGGCGACAAGGTGGAGCCGGCGGTCAAGTCGGAGATCGAAACCGCGATCGCCGAAGCGAAGACGGCGGTGGAAAGCGACGATCCCGACCAGATGACCGAGAAGACCAATGCGCTCGCGCAGGCCGCGATGAAGCTCGGCGAAGCCATGTACAAGGCGCAGCAGGCCGAGACCGAGGCGGCGGCGGGCCCGGATTCTGGCACCTCCGGTCCGGCGGAAGAGCAGGGGGCCGAGGAAGACGTCGTCGACGCCGAATTTTCCGAAGTCGACGACGAAAACAAAAGCTCATGATCGAGGTGGCGCCGGCAAGGATCGGGCGCCGGCGCCGGGTGATGCGTAACGGGGAGCCGTGATGGTCAGCGAAGACTATTACGAATTGCTGGGAGTGCCGCGCGCGGCGGACGGGACGGCCATCAAGGCCGCCTATCGCCGTCTCGCGAAGGAGTGTCATCCCGACCGCAGGAACGGCTGCAAGGAATCCGAGGCTCGCTTCAAGACGATCGCCGAGGCCTATGACGTGCTCAAGGACCCGCAGAAGCGCGCGGCCTATGACCGGTTCGGCAAGGCCGCCTTCCAGAACGGAGGCGGCGGGCACGACCCGTTCGGAAGCGCCGGCTTCGAGGGCTTTTCCGACATTTTCTCGTCCATCTTCGGCGAATTCATGGACCGGCGCGGGAGCCGGCAGAACGCCTCGCGCGGCGCCGATCTTCGCTACGATCTCGAGCTCAGCCTCGAGGAAGCGTTCACCGGCGCCGAGAAGGCGATCGCCATCGAGGCGCTCGCGAAATGCGAAGAATGCCATGGTCGCGGTTGCCCCAAGTCCGAGAATTGCGCGCGGGGCTGTCCGACCTGCGGTGGCCTGGGCAAGGTGCGGGCGCAGCAGGGCTTCTTCGTCGTCGAGCGCGGCTGCCCGACCTGTCGCGGAAGCGGCGAGGTGATCAGCGATCCGTGCGCGGCATGCGGGGGCGAGGGTCGAGCGCTCACCCAGCGCAAGCTTTCCGTGAAAATCCCGGCCGGCGTCGACGAAGGGACGCGCATCCGCGTCACGGGCGAGGGCGAGGCGGGCATGCGAGGCGCCGCGAACGGCGATCTTTATCTGTTCGTCCACATGAAGCGCCACCCGATCTACGCGCGCGAAGGAACAACGCTGATCGCCGATTGCCCGATCAGCTTCACGACCGCGGCGCTCGGCGGATCGATGAGCCTTCCGGGAGTCGACGGCAAGAAGGTCGACATCAAGATTCCGGCCGGGGTCCAATCGGGCGAGCAGCTGCGCCATCGCGGCGGCGGAATGAGCGTCTTGAACGGTCGTGGCCGCGGCGATTTGGTCGCCCGAATCCTGGTCGAAACCCCGACGCGCATGAGCTCGAAGCAGAAGACGCTGCTCGAGGAATTCCGGGCGACCGAAACCGGAGATGAGTGTCCGGCCGCCAAGAGCTTCTTCACGCGGGTGCGGGAATTCCTCGGCGCCTAGGATTGATCGCCCCTCCAGGCTATCGTCCGCGTTCGAGGGGGTGATCGATGCTTTATTTCCTGGCCTTGGCGGCCGTTCAGGCGATCGCTCCGGCAGCGGCGCAAAAACCCCTGGCAGTGACCGCGATTACCGCCGACCATTTCGGCCTTAGCGTCGCGGACGCGAGCCTGAGTGCCAAATTCTATCAGGATGTCGTGGGCCTGGAGCCGATGGCCACGCCGGGCGTGTGGCCCAACGATCGCTGGATGCATGCGGGCAATTTTCAGGTGCACCTGATCGGCGGTCGAACGCAGCCTGCACAACCGCCCTCGGATGTCCATTTCGCCTTCCGTGTGCCCAGTCTCGCGGACACGATCGCTGTCCTCGATCGCCATCATGTCGCGTGGGAGAGCTCGGACCACAGGCCGCACCAGGTCGGAACGCGCGACGACGGAGTCCTGCAGATCTATTTTCGTGATCCCGACGGCTACAGGATCGAGATCAATCAGGCGCCGCGATAGGCTCGAATGCCGACCGGCCGCGGCGCGGCTGGCGGCTCTCGGCGGTTAGGCCGCCCGGCGCAAAGCCTCGGGTGGCTGGGTCGCGACGAAGCTCGGCCGGGTCCTTATCCGCGTCAGCCACGGCTCAAGCCGGCTTCCGCCGATCAGTTCGGCGCCTTCCGGCGTCGTTGCCAGAAGGTCGAGCTGCGCGCCGAGCATGATGTCCGCGATGCTGAATTGGTCGCCGGTCAGATAGACGTGGCCGTCGATAAGGCGTTCGAGCTCCGCGAACGACGTGCGCGCCATCGGCATCGCGTCCGTGACCGCGGCTTCATCGCCCGGCAAGCCTAACAGGCGCGGCCCAATGATGCGGTTGAATGCGATCGGCGCCGCCGCTTTCGGGAAGAAATACGATTCAATGATGCCGATGATCTGATTCATGCGCGCACGCGCCCTGGGGTTTCCCGGAGTGAGCGGCGGATGGATGAAGATCTCGTCGAGATAGCGGATGATCGCCTGGGTTTCGTAGAGCCAAAAACCGTCGTGGTCGAATATCGGGATTCGGCCGAACGGGTGGAGTTCGAGATGCTCGGGCGTCTTCATCTCGGCCGGAGTCATGGCCTTGAGCCGATAGTCGGCGTCCTTCTCCTTCAGCGCGATCTCCACGCTGCGAAGGAACGGGCTTCCCGGGATTCCATGGACGGTGATTGAGGTCATGCGATGTCTCCTTGTTTCGCGGTTTCTTCGGCGAAGAGCGCCAGAAGCGCGGGCCAGCCGCCGGGGCCGCTGACGGTCTCCCGCATGGCG
>DASURT010000069.1:0-3335 GCA_036375515.1 Sphingomicrobium sp. | reverse complement strand
ATTTTTCGTCAGGCGGAAGATTTTCGGCAGCGGTCTCGGCGCGGGTTCGCTCTCAAGCCGTTCGACGGCCTGCGGGCTGAGCACCAGCATTCCGTGCGCGGCCTCGCCGCCCAGGGCTTTCTGCCAGCTGAAGGTGCCGACATCGATCTTCGCCCAGTCGATATTTTGGGCAAACGCCGCCGAGGTGGCGTCGCAGATGGTGAGTCCGGCGCGGTCCGTCGCGATCCAGTCGGCGTCGGGCACGCGCACGCCGCTGGTCGTGCCGTTCCAGGTGAAGATGACGTCGCTGTCCGGGTCGATGCCGGAAAGGTCCGGCAGCTTGCCGTAGTCCGCGGTGCGGATCTCGGCGTCGAGTTTCAACTGCCTGGCGACGTCGGTGACCCAACCGGCGCCAAAGCTCTCCCAGGCGAGCATGATGACGGGCCTGGGGCCGAGCAGCGACCACATCGCCAGCTCCATCGCGCCGGTATCGGACGCGGGGACGATCCCGAGCCGGTAATCCCCCGGCAGCCGCAGCAGCGCGTGGGTGCGCTCGATCGCTTCGGCCAGCCGCGCCTTGCCGAGCTCGCCGCGATGCGACCGGCCGAGCGAATCGGTGCGTAGCAGGGCAGGGCTCCAGCCGGGGGGCTTGGCGCAGGGTCCGGACGAAAAATGAGGGCGCGCCGGCCGTTTGTTTGGTTTCGGCTGGCGCAGGTATGCGTCAGCGTCGGCGGGTCGGTCGGTCAAGTCACTCTCCTTCCAGAGAGCTCGCGCCGCGTTGGGACGGCGTGGCCCACCGCCGGTTCTAAGCCGCAATGTGGCGGTCGCAAGGCGGTGCGAAAGATTCGCCCTTTGTTTCTGCCGCGGGACAGCTTGCTGCGCTGCACAACAGGTTGAAAAAGTTGGGGGACGCCTCCGTAACGAGCGCGATTGAACGGCTCACCGCAGCTAAACCGCGACTCATCCCACCTTGCCTGACTTTCGGTTGAAATTGTTAACCGGCCGGAGTGAGGTCGTGTCCTGCCACGCACGCGGAGGGCAATCCGTGGGTCAGGCAGGGGGGCTGGGGAGCTCCTTTCTTCGGCGGTTTTTCCGGCGCGCGTTCCTTTGGGAGCGCCGCAGGGGTTTTGGAGCGAGGGGTTCATGGCGCAAGTTCTGGCTGCGGCGCACACGCTGTTTCGGGACCGCGATTTCTTTATTCACGATGGTTCCAGGCTGCGCCGCTTCCGGGTCTCCGCTCCCGTTCAAGCCGTTTTCTTCCTGGTCCTGATGGCGCTCGTCGCCTGGGCCAGCTTTGCGACCGCGCGGCTCGTCACCCGTCCGCATTCCGCGAGCCTGTCGGCGGCGACCGAGGCGCGGGCCCGACTGATCGAGCAGCGGCAGGCGCTGATCGAGGCGATGCTGAGCGGACAGAAAGTGGACCCGGCGCTGATCAAGGCCGCGGCGAAAAGCGGTCGCCTGGCGACCGATGGTCCGCTCGCCCGGGTCGAGCAGGCGCAGTTCGAGCAGGCGGCGCTCGCCGCGCAGGCGCTCGACGTTCGCTACGAAGTCACCGCGGCTCAGCTGAAGAAGCTCGGCCTTACTCCGGCCCGCGTCGGCGACAACGACGGGGTCGGCGGACCCTTCGAAAGGGCCGGCAACCCGACGTTCAAGGCCCTGTTCAACAGCTGGAAGAAGCTCGACCAGCTCCAGGATGGCGTGATCGCCATCCCGTCCGACAAGCCGATCAAGTCGAACGTCGCCTTTACCAGCGGCTTCGGAGTCCGCTCCGATCCGTTCCGCGGCGGCGCCGCGATGCACCCCGGAATCGACCTTGCCGGGCATGTCGGCACGCCGATCTACGCGACCGCCGACGGGACCGTGATCCGCGCCGGCTGGAATTCGGGCGGCTACGGGAATCTCGTCGAGGTCGATCACGGCCGAGGGATCACGACCCGCTATGGGCATTTGTCCGCGATCCTCGTCCATCCCGGCGACCGGGTCACCCGCGGCCAGCTCGTCGGCCGGATGGGCTCCACCGGCCGCTCGACCGGCAGCCACCTCCACTATGAGGTCCGAATCGACGGGCGCGCGGTCAACCCGATCCCGTTCATGAAGTCGACCGACTATGTGCTTGCGATGCAGCGCCGCGCCAACGCCGCGCCGATGGAATCGTTGGCGATCGGCGGACCGGGCGGCGGCAAGTAAGTCGAAGCGAAGCGGAGCCCCGGACTTGATCCGGGGTCCAATCGCCACCAAGTCGCTCGCGTGAGCGAACCCGACATCATCCTTACCGAGAATGCCGCCAGGCGCGTCGCGTGGATCGCCGAGCGGCAGCGCAAGCCCGCGATCCTTCGGCTCGCGGTCGACGGCGGCGGCTGCGCCGGCTTCACCTACAAGTTCGAGCTCGGCACGCCCGAGGGTGACGACACGGTCGCCGAAACGAGCGGCGTCAAGCTCGTCGTCGACCCGGTCAGCCTCGAGCTGGTCAAGGGCTCGGCAGTCGATTTCGTCGAGGATCTGGGCGGCGCGACATTCCGGGTGACCAATCCCAACGCCCAGTCCGGCTGCGGCTGCGGAAGCAGCTTCTCGGTTTAGGTTCTTCCCGGTAGGGCGGGCGGCATGAAGCTCGCCACCTTCAACATCAACGGCATCCGAGCGCGCCTCCCGCGCCTCATCGAATGGCTGGACCGCGAGAAGCCCGACATTGCCTGCCTGCAGGAGCTGAAATGCGCCGACGAAGCGCTGCCGATCGCCGACATCGAGGCGGCCGGCTACGGCGCCGTGTGGCACGGTCAGAAGGGGTTCAACGGCGTCGCGATCCTGGCGAAAGGCGACACGCCGGAGCTGAGACGGATGGGGCTTCCCGGCGATCCCGACGACAGCCACAGCCGCTATATCGAAGCCGAGGTTCAAGGACTCGTCGTCGGCTCGCTCTACCTGCCCAACGGCAATCCGATCGGCACCGAGAAGTTCGACTACAAGCTGAAGTGGATGGAGCGGCTCGGGGCCCACGCGCGTGAACTATTGGCGGATGAGCGGCCAGTGATTCTCGCCGGCGACTGGAACGTGGTGCCCGAGGACCGCGACGTCTTTTCGGTCAGGGCGACCGCGAACGATGCGCTGCTTCAGCCCGAAACCCGCGAGGCGTGGCGGCGGATCCTCAACCAGGGCTGGACCGATGCATTGCGCGCGTTTCACCCCGACGAGGGACGGCTCTATACCTTTTGGGACTATACGGCCGGTTGCTGGCAGCGCGACGCGGGTTTCCGCATCGACCATTTGCTCTGCTCGCCCGAAGCGGCCGACCGGCTGCAGGGCGCCGGCGTCGACAAATGGGCGCGGGCGCAGGAGAAAGCGTCGGACCACGCTCCGAC
>DASURT010000068.1:0-3936 GCA_036375515.1 Sphingomicrobium sp. | reverse complement strand
CTCCGTCCGGACCAGCTTCGTCAGCGCGCGCGTGTCGACGCCCGCGATCCCGATCCGGCCCCATTTGCGCATCCAGTCGGCAAAGCCGTAATTCGCGCGATAATTGCTCGGCTCGGTCACCACTTCGCGCACCAGGCAGCCGAGCGCATGCGCTTCGGCCGCCTCGACGTCCTCGTCGTTGGCTCCGACATTGCCGATGTGGGGGAAGGTGAAGGCGATGACCTGCTTCGCGTAGCTGGGGTCGGTCATCACCTCCTGGTAACCGGTCATGGCCGTGTTGAAGCACAGCTCGCCGACCGCCTCGCCCTCCGCTCCGAAGCCCTGGCCCCAGGCCCATTTGCCGCCGGTCCAGCGCTCGACCTGCAGCCGGCTGACCTCTTTGGCCAGGTCCATCCCCTCGAGCCCCGGCCATTCGGCGGCCATCTTCTGAAGCTTGTCGAGGTCGAACTGCCCGCTCGGGCTGTGCGCGATCGCGATGGTCGGCGGGCCCTCCGTCCGGACCAGCCTGGTCAGAGCGCGCGTATCGACGCCCGCGATCCCGATCCGGCCCCATTTGCGCATCCAGTCGGCAAAGCCGTAGTTCGCGCGATAATTGCTTGGCTCGGTCACCACCTCGCGCACGAGGCAGCCGAGCGCATGCGCTTCGGCCGCCTCGACGTCCTCGTCATTGGCGCCGACGTTGCCGATATGCGGGAAGGTGAAGGCGATGACCTGTTTCGCGTAGCTGGGATCGGTCATCACCTCCTGGTAACCGGTCATCGCCGTGTTGAAGCACAGCTCGCCGACCGCCTCGCCTTCTGCTCCGAAGCCGTGCCCCCAGATCGTCCGCCCGTCGGCGAACACCACGACTCCCGTCGCGCCCTCGGGTCGGGGCGCGTGCAGAGGTCGTACGTCGGCCATGGGCGAAAGAGCCTTCCGTCAAAGGGTTTGCAGCGATGTCGCTAAGGCACCGCCGCTATGCGCTTTCGAAGGGCCGGTCAACGCTGGTCAGCCCGAAAATCGGCCGCTAGGGCGAACCGATGATCCGCGACGACATCAATGCCGCCAAGATTACCGCGATGAAGAATGGCGAGAAGGACGTGGTCGGCGCCTTGCGGCTCGCGCAGGCCGCAATCCTGAATCGCGACATCGAGGCGCGGACCGGCGGCGCTCCCAGGGACGACGACACGCTCGTTACCGAAGTGCTGCAGAAGATGATCAAGCAGCGGCGAGAGTCGGCGGAAATCTACCGCAGGGGCGGCCGCGAAGACCGGGCCGCGGCCGAGGAAGCCGAAATCGCGGTGATCGAGCGCTTCCTGCCCGCCCAGATGAGCGATGCCGAGGCGGACGCTGCGATCCGTGAAATCATCACCGAAACCGGGGCGTCCTCGATGAAGGATATGGGGCGGGTGATGGCGCTCGTGAAGGAGCGGCTGGGAGCCTCGATCGAGCCCGCGCGGGCGAGCGCTTTGGTCAAGGCCGCGCTCTCCTGAGCCACGAAAAAGGCCCCGCCGCAACGCGCGGCGGAGCCCAAACGAACCCAATGCAACGGCTGTTAGGCGGTAGCTCTTGTCCCACCGGTCATGCCGCTCAACCCCGGCACACCCTCAATCGCCAGTTGATAGAGGCGGATGACCATAGCCGTAACGACCGCACCGGCCATGCCGAGCTGGAGATTGCCGCACACTGCACCGAGTTGCGCGCCGATCGCCGGGATATGGCCGAGCGCTGCGCCAAGGAACGGCAGCGCGATGACCGTGGCGGCCGCGACCACGTACCGTTCCACGGGCAGGGTAATGCCGGCAATCAGGCCGAGGACGACCAGGACCAACGCCACATTCATCGTGCCCAGAGCGACGAACCCCGCGACGATAGCCAGTACGATGTACAATGTGCGGGCGAGCCCGCTGATCATATTCACCATGTAACCCCCTCCTTCGACATTCCGCTCCAGCGATCTCATGCCGCTTTGCGTCGGAACGGTGACAGATTAACCACAATTGGCCCCGTGCCCAGAGGGAATGAATCGTTTTGAATCAAGCTGCTGGCCGCATCTGTGGATAAGTCGGCGGCGCGTCTTGCGGGCGCGCGAGTCGGCTGTCACAAATTTTTCTTCCCGGATGAGCCTTTCAACCGCCTTTCTCGACGAACTGCGCGCGCGCACCGTGCTCAGCGCGGTGATCAGCCCGACCGTGAAGCTGGTCCGCGCGGGCCGCGAGTGGAAGGCCTGCTGCCCGTTCCACAACGAGAAGACGCCGAGCTTCACCGTCAACGACGACAAGGGCTTCTACCATTGCTTCGGCTGCGGTGCGCATGGCGACGCGATCCGATTCCTCACCGATCACCGCGGAATGCAATTCATGGACGCGGTGAAGGAGCTCGCCGCGAAAGCTGGGATGGAAGTCCCCGCGCCCGACCCGAAGGCGAAGGAACGGGCCGAGCGCGCCGCCTCGCTGACCGACGTCATGGCCGAGGTCGCGAAATATTATTCCGAGCAGCTCCATGGGATCGGCGGTGCCGGCGCGCGAGAATATCTGAAGCGCCGCGGCATCGAGCAGGCGGCGATCCAGCGCTTCGGCCTGGGCCTGGCTCCGGACAGCCGGACGGCCTTGAAGCGCGCGCTCGCGAAGCTCGGCGAGGACAGGCTGGTCGAGACCGGAATGCTGATCAAGCCGGATGACGGCGGAGACAGCTACGACCGGTTCCGCGGCCGGCTGATGTTTCCGGTGCGCGACGCGCGCGGCCGGGTGATCGCGTTCGGCGGGCGAATCCTCGGCGACGGCGAGCCGAAATATTTGAACTCGCCCGATACGCCGCTCTTCGACAAGGGCCGGACGCTCTACAACCTCGACCTTGCCTCGCCCGCCAGCCGCGCGACGAAGCGCCTGATCGTCGTCGAAGGCTATATGGACGTGATCGCGCTCGATCGTGCCGGCATCGCCGAGGCGGTCGCTCCGAACGGCACCGCGGTGACCGAGGCGCAGCTCGAACGGATGTGGCGGCTCGACCCCTCGCCCATCCTCTGCTTCGACGGCGACAGCGCGGGCAAGAAAGCCGCGGTTCGTGCAGCCTTGCGCGCCCTCCCCCATATCGGCCCCGAGCGGACGCTGCGCTTCGTCGAGCTGCCCGCCGGCCAGGACCCGGATGACGTGGTCAATGCCGGCGGGCGCGAGGCGCTGGAGGCCTCGCTCGCCGAGCCCGAAACCCTCGACGTGCGCCTCTGGCGGCACGAGGTCGAAGCCGCGCCCTTGACCACGCCCGAGGCCCGCGCGGGCCTCCGCCAGCGCCTGATCGAGCACAGCCGCGCCATCGGCGATCCCGCCCTCGCGCGCCTCTATCGCGACCAGTGGCTGAACCGCTTCGACGCCGAGATCGCGCCGCAACGGCCATATGATCGCGGCTTCGAGCGCCGCCCCTTCGTCAAGGGCCGCTTCGCCCCGCCGCCCGCGCCGGTCGGGGCCGACGCCCGAGCCATCGCCGCGAGCGGGATCGACGCGCCCACGGCCCGCGCACTGATCCTCGGATTCGCCTATTTCCCCGAGGAGCTTCCCGCCCATTGCGAGCAGCTCGCCTCGCTCCCGATTTCCGACAAGGGCACGGCGCGGCTTCGCGACGAGCTGGTTAACGCCGCGTTTTCAGGGGCCACGCTTGATCGGACCACCGTCGCCACCATATTGGGGACCGAAAGAGCGGCGGGCGGAAGGGCCCCTCGCGCCATGGGCTTTTCCTTTACTCGCCGCGAAAGCGATCCGATGCGCGCCCGAAGCGATCTGGCCGCGGCCGTGGAGATCATCGCCGCGAGCGAGGAAGTGGATCGGGCCCTGGAGGATGCAACGGAACGGCTGAAGCGGGATTTTACCGACGAAGCCTATGGGGAACAGCAGCGCCTGAAAGCGGCGCAACGGGATTTGAGACAAAGGCTGGCGTCGCTCGCCGGCACTGACTAAGCGGCGGAAC
>DASURT010000067.1:0-22860 GCA_036375515.1 Sphingomicrobium sp. | reverse complement strand
GAGATGCGGCGGTCGCGCGCGAAATCACCAAATTGCACGAGGAATGCGTCACCGGGACGCTGCCCGATCTCGCTGCTCGCTACGCCAAAGCGGTTCCAAACGGCGAGATCGTCGTCGTCGTCGGCCCTCCGGTCGAATCCGAAGCGGTTAGCAACGACGTGCTCGACGCTCTGCTCGACAATGCGCTGAGACGCTTGTCTCCGTCGCGCGCCGCCGCCGAAGTCGCCGAGGAGCTGAACATCCCGCGCAAACGGGCTTACGCCCGTGCGCTGGAGCGTCTCAAGTGAACCGGCAGGCAGCCGAAAGGCGCGGTCGGGGCGCCGAGACTCTCGCCTGCTGGTACCTCCGCCTGCACGGCTGGCGGATCCTCGCTCGCCGTGCCCGCGTGCGGGGCGGAGAAGTCGACATCGTCGCTCGTCGCGGCCGAATGCTGGCTTTTGTCGAGGTGAAGGCGCGCGCAACCGAGCACGCCGCGGCCTTCGCGCTCGATGACTGGCGTCTCCGCCGCGTCGCGGTTGCCGCCGAACGGCTCGCGCCGCGCTACATGAAAGACGGCGACGACGTGCGCATCGACGCCTTGTTCATCGTCCCGCGCCGCTGGCCGAAGCACCTCGCCAATGTCTGGCAAGGGTGACAAAGCGTTGGTGAGACCCTAGGCGCACGCCCATGCCGCTCCGCGTTGCCGTGCAGATGGACCCGCTCGACAGGATCAACATCGCGGGCGATTCGACCTTCGCAATCATGCTGAAGGCTCAGACGCTCGGCCACAATCTCTATCATTACGCGCCGGAGGACCTCAGCTGGGCTGAGGGGCGGCTGTGGACGATGGGCTATCCGGTCACCGTCCAGCGCGTCGCCGGCGACCATTATCGCTTCGGCGAACCGCAAATCCTCGATCTCGGGCGCGACGTGGACGTAGTGCTGATGCGCCAGGATCCGCCGTTCGACCTCGGCTACATCACCGCGACCCACTTGCTCGAGCGGATTCAGGGCGAGACTTTGGTCGTCAACGACCCGAAAAGTGTCCGCGACGCACCCGAGAAGCTCTGGGTGCTCGATTTCGCCAAGTTCATGCCGCCGACGGCGATCACGCGCTCGCTGGGCCTGGCCCGCAAATTTCTCGCCGAGCATGGCGACATCGTGATCAAGCCGCTGCACGGATTTGCCGGCGGATCGGTATTCCGGATCGGCCCGGACGGGCGCAATCTCGCCTCGCTGATGGAGCTGTTCAACAACACGTACCGCGAGCCGCACGTCATCCAAAAATTCCTTCCGGAGATTGCCGAGGGGGACAAGCGGATCGTGCTCATCGACGGCGAGGTTACGGGCGCCATCAACCGGCTCCCGGGCAAGGGCGAGATACGGTCGAACCTCGCCGTCGGCGGCACAGCCGCAAAGGCGGAATTGACGGCGCGCGAGGAAGAAATTTGCGCGGCGCTTGGCCCGGAGCTGAAGAAACACGGCCTCATTTTCGTCGGTATCGATGTCATCGGCGGTCAATGGCTGACTGAAATCAACGTCACCTCACCCACCGGCATCGTCGCCATCGACGCATTCAACGGCACGGATACGCCGGAGATGATCTGGGAAGCGATCGATCGACGTCTTTCGAGCCGGTCCGCGGACTGACCAATGAGCGACTGGGTCGTG
The DNA here is from genome assembly GCA_036375515.1 of Sphingomicrobium sp. Classification (GTDB taxonomy): domain Bacteria; phylum Pseudomonadota; class Alphaproteobacteria; order Sphingomonadales; family Sphingomonadaceae; genus Sphingomicrobium. The sequence continues at coordinate 21,210 of DASURT010000067.1, read as the reverse complement.
CGCCTGATCGAGCAATCGGGTTATCTGGGCGTTGGCTTCCTCATGTTCCTGGAGACGCTGTTTCCGCCGATCCCGTCCGAGGTGATCATGCCGGTCGCCGGAATGGCCGCCGCCAACGGCCGGATGAACTTTGGGCTCACAGTTGCCGCGGGAACCGCGGGCGCGATGCTCGGCAACATATTGTGGTACCTCGCGGCCCGCGCGCTCGGTCATGATCGCCTGCGCCCGGTGATCCAGCGCTACGGCAAATGGCTGACGATCGACTGGAAGGACGTCGAACGAGTCCACCGCTGGTTTGACGAGCACGGGATGGCGCTGGTGATGCTTGGCCGACTCGTTCCGACAATCCGCTCTGTCATCTCCATCCCCGCAGGTCTGCTCGACATGCGCTTTCGCCGCTTCGTCGTCGCTTCGACCATCGGAACGGCGCTGTGGACCGCCATGCTCACCGCGGCGGGTTACAGGCTCCAGGAAAAGTTCGACCGGGTCGGCGATATAATCGGACCCGTTTCGAACGTGGTCATCGGCCTCATCGTGATCGCTTACGTATGGCGACTGTTCACCCACGAAACCACAGCTGAGGATTGAAGCAAGCTCTGGTCCACCTGTCGGATCGAGGGGCTCTCTTCACGCACGCGGGTGGGCGTGGCGATAGACGTCGAGCAGGCGCGCCGCGTCGACCGCCGTATAGATTTGAGTGGAGGACAAGCTGGCATGGCCGAGTAGCTCCTGCAGCGCCCGCAGGTCCGCGCCGCGCGCGAGCAAATGCGTGGCGAAACTGTGCCGCAAGGCGTGGGGCGTCAGCGTGTCCGGAAGGCCGAGCCGACGCCTCCCCGCCGCCACCGCTCGCCGTACGAGATCGGGGTTGAGCGGCCCGCCCCGCGCCCCCACGAACAACGGCACGTCGCCTGACAGCCGGTACGGGCACTGCCGCACATAATCGTCGATCGCCTGACGCACGGCGGGAACGATTGGGACAATCCGCATCTTCGACCGCTTTCCCGTGACTCGGAGGGTCGTGCCGATTGGCAGCATTTGCGCGCTGAGCGAATGCGCCTCGGCTACGCGCAGGCCGGCGCCGTAAAGGAGCAACAGGATCGCAAGATCGCGGGCGCCAATCCACGGCGCGCTTGCCCCTTCCGAAGCATTTTCCGCGAGTTCGACCGCCTCATCTGGCGATACCGGCCTGGGCAAGGTGCGCGGCCGCTTCGGCGCTCGCGTGCGCGGCAGTTGAGCGTTTTTGCCTTGTTGCTCAGCCGCATAGGTCAGAAACGCCCGAACTCCTGACAATTCTCGCGCGGCGGACGAGGCGCCGAGCCCCTGCGCTCGCCGCTCAGCCAGGAAGGCGCGAAGATCGACCGCGCTGATGTCGAGCAATCCGGCAGGCAGGATTTCCTCGCCGCGATGCCTTCCGAGAAAGTCGATCAGCCGGTGCGCTGTCGCAACATAGGCGCGAACCGTGTGTTGCGAGCGTCGGCGATCATGCCGGAGATAGGCGCCCCATTGCGCGGCAAGCGCGCGGGCGGCGTGGTCCTTTAGTCCTGCGTGTCGGTCAGGCACTTGCGGATCATAGCCGCAAGGCTCTTGCCAAGGAACATCAGCAATTCCGAGCCGTGGCGGGCATCGAGGCTGAGCTCCGCTCGCTGGCCTAGCGCCAGCAACCCCGCAGGCAATGGCGGCCCGCAATCGACCCTCACCAGCGCCTCCGCCCGGATCAGATCGCAGGCCGGCCCGAACAGCGGATGGCCACGGCTGACGGTCCGCATTTCGACGCCGTCCACCGCATCGATCGCGCGGCGGAGGATTTCGGGTTCCACGGCGTGGATTCCGCTGCCGTCGGCGCGAAAACCGCGTCGCCCGATGATCAGCGACAGGGCAACCGCATCGATCCCGAGGATCAGCGGCCATTCCTGCGTGACGACATGGAGCAGCCCCTGGACGCCGTCCGCGTCGATCGCCGCAAGCACCGCTTCGTGGATCGAGGCGACCGCGCCGGAATGGCCGCGCGCGAAGGCGATCAGGTCCTGGTTCGCCTCCTCCGCCGCGCCGAGACGCTGCCGGAGATGCGCCACCGCGCGTTCCTCGAAGGGGATCACCGTCGCCATCGCGCCAAGGATACGCCCGCAGCGGTTAATTTCCTACTGAACGGTCCCGGATGCTCGACAAGTCGCTGAACCGCTGCAACTATTTGGAATGTTCTGGATCGCCCTCGCCGCGCAGATCAGCATGCCGATAATCCCGGGTGGTGGCATCTGGACCCTGTTCAGGGGCGACGACTTCCCGAGTTCGATCATGCGCCAGCAGGATACCGCAATCGTCGGCGTGCGGTTGACCATCGATCCCGCCGGCAAATTGCTAGCGTGCGGCGCCGAATTCACTAGCGGGGCTCCGAACCTTGACGCTTACACATGCGACATCATTCGCCGCCGGATGCGTCAAATTCAGCCTGCAAGAGGCGCCGGCGGCCAAGCCGCGTACGGAGTCATTCGGAGCACGGTAACCTGGACGGCGAATGGCTATTCACCGCGGTCGCCGCCGGATCTCGACTTAACCGTTTCGCTATTGCCGAAGGGAATCAAGAGCCCGGCCGTGGCGCATCTGATGTTCGCGGTCGACGAACGCGGACATCCGTCTTCATGCGTGCAGGAGGGGCCACCGGCGCCTTCGTTTCCTGCCCTGCCTCCGGGATTGGTGAAGATCGCGTGCGCGGAACTGATCGAGAACTACGTCGCGATCCCGGCGAGAGACGCTTCCGGGAGGGCTGTTGCGTCGGTGCAGGACGCGCGAGTCAACTTCTCGGTTGAGCGAAAGAAATAGGATACGGACGAAGCCGCAGCCCAAAACAAAAGCGGCGGCGTCTTTCGACGCCGCCGCCCGTGTTTTCCGCTTGTGAGCTGGTCTTAGCTCGACGGCAGGTTGTTCGACACGTTGTTGAACGTGACGCTCAGCTTGCTGCCAACGCTGCTCATCGCAGCGATCGCCGCAACGGCGATGAGAGCGGCGATCAGGCCGTATTCGATGGCGGTCGCGCCCTTGCTATCTTTGATCAGCTTCAGAAACTTGCTCATGGTCTTCGCTCCTTGGTTCCAAGTGCGGGGGGCGTTGCCGCCCGCGACCTGCACTCCACTTTGCAGGTTGGCTGGAACCTACCGCTCGACCCTTGAGAAATTGTTACTCCTGAAGGTTGCGAAAAATTAATCACGTTTAGCCAAGCAGCTGAGTTCAGGCGATCTTTTGGCCGCTCGCCTTCCAATCCTTGAGAAAAGACGCGATTCCGGCGTCGGTCAGCGGATGCTTGAACAGCTGCCAGATGATCTTGGGCGGCGCGGTCATCACGTCCGCGCCGATCTTCGCCGCCTCGAGAACGTGCATTGGGTGGCGGACGCTCGCCACCAGGATCTGCGTCGCATAATCGTAATTGTCGTAGATCATGCGAATGTCGGAGACGAGCTGCATGCCGTCGAATCCGACATCGTCGTGACGCCCGACGAAGGGTGAGATGAAGGTCGCCCCGGCCTTGGCCGCGAGCAGCGCCTGGGGAGCCGAAAAGCACAAAGTGACGTTGACCATCGTCCCGTCGCCGGTGAGGGCCTTGCAGGCCTTGAGGCCGTCGGGCGTCAGCGGCACCTTGATCGCGATATTGCGGGCGATCTTCCGAAGCACTTCAGCCTCGCGAATCATCCCCTCGTAATCGAGCGCGACCACCTCGGCTGACACCGGCCCGCTGGTGATTGAGGCGATCTCGCGGACCACCTCGACAAAGTCGCGGCCGGACTTGAACACCAGCGAAGGATTGGTGGTCACGCCGTCGAGCAAGCCTTGCTCTGCAAGCGCGCGAATGTCGGCGATTTCGGCTGTGTCGGCGAAGAATTTCATGGCAGTTTGCGCGTGTCCCGTCTTTGGTCGATGGACCGGCAATAGCGGGCGCTGGCCGGCCCGTCACGCGATTCGGGAGCAGCGGCATGGGCGAGCATGTAAGGGTGGAACAAGGCGAGGGACGCCTGTCGATCACGCTCAGCCGGCCAGAGCGGCGCAACGCCATCACGATCGCCATGTATGCGGAACTCGCCAACGCTCTGGAACAGGCTGCAAGCGATCCGTCGATCCGGGTCGTCACCTTCCGCGGCGACGGGCAGGATTTCGCCGCCGGCAACGATCTCATGGATTTCCTCGAGGCGGCGCCCCGCGGCAGCGAGGAGATACCCGTGATGCGGTTCCTTCGCGCCCTCGTCGCCTGCGAGACTCCGCTCGTCGCGGCCGTTCACGGCAATTGCGTGGGCATCGGCACGACGATGCTGCTCCATTGCGACCTGGTGATTGCCGAAGAGGGCGCGCGTTTCTCCCTGCCCTTCGTCGATCTCGGCCTCGTGCCCGAAGCAGCGAGCTCGCTTCTCCTGCCGTGGCTCGCAGGCCGCCGCCTGGCGGCGCGTCACTTGCTGCTCGCGGAGCCGTTCGGAGTCGTTGAGGCGGAGGCGATGGGGATCATCAGCCATCGAGCTCCGAAAGGGCAACTCCAGCCGGAGCTGGAGCGAATCATGCAAGCGCTGCTGGCCAAACCTGCCGAGGCCCTTCGTCAAACACAACGGCTTCTACGCAAAGAGGCGCGCGACCGGATTCTGGAAAGGATCAAGCTCGAGGGCGAGATTTTTGCCGAGCGGCTCTCGTCACCCGAAGTCGCGGGCGCGATCAATGCGTTCTTCGAGAAAGGAAAACGTGGATCGAATGCCTAAGCGGCAGTCCACACGCGTTTCGAGCGGCTCAGGTGAATCGTTGGCCCAGGAAGCACGAGCAAGCTGGTCGGCTGGGTATAAGTCACCGTCAGATCGTAATAATTGCCGGTCCCATCAGAGCCGCTGACCGGGTCGGGTACATTGTAAGAGCCCTGGCCGACACCCGCCATATTGTCTTCGATCTTGGTCTTGATCTGTGGAGCCGTAGGCGCACCGCATCCTGTGATCGACGGATTGAGGCACAAGGTGGCGTAACGCGCTCCCTCACCCAGCGCCTGCTGAATTCCCGAGAGAGCGCGATAGATCTGCGCGAACTGAACGAACATCCAGATCATGAGGATGAGAATCGGCAGCGCGAACGCCGTTTCGATGGCCGCCACGCCATTCTCATTGCGGATCAGTCGAAAACCGAACTTCATTCCGTCCTCATTCCTGCCGTAGCCGACAAGTGGTACGTTCCGTCGCCGGTAGTGAAAGACGAGAAGTGAATGGGGAAGAGCGGCGTATATTTGTCGGTCAGATGGACCGAAATGTAGCGCGCTTGACGCACCGTGCCGGAAGCGCAGATGAATGAGTCGAATGCCACGGAATCCGTGCTCGTCTGGGATGCGATCGCGCCAGCCGAGTCCGTGCAATCGAGCCGATAAGTGACGGTTACATCCGCATCTGTAATCGGGCTCGTCTTGCAGGTGCCGTCGGCGTTCAGACCGTTCACCTGGCAAATTGCCTCGGTCTTGAGCGTCCCTTCCACCGTGTCGTCCGCCGTCGTCTGCATGATCTTCTCGATCGCGCGCTGAGCGCCCTGCTCAAGCGCGAGCTTGCGGGTGTAGGCGTTGCTCATGTCGACGACGCCGATCATCGCCAGCGCGAGAATCGGGGCGACGAGCGCCAGCTCGATGACCGCTGCGCCGCGTTCGTCGGCGAACCGATTCAGTCGGAACGCGAACATCACGCTACCAACCTCACCATCCGGACAGCACTGCTCGAAGGCATGCCCGTCCCCGCACAGTCGCTCTCGCTAATACCCTTGAGCGAAATTCCGCTGGTGCCGACAAAAACGATTCGGCGCGCGACGAACATGGCACAGAGCGACGTGCTGCCCCCGCTGCCATTCACCCAGAGCTCCTGGCTCGGAAAGTACAAGGCGCCAGTGATAATGTTGTTCGAACCGCCATTGATTTTGTCCACCGACAAAGTTGCCCGGCGGTCCTGATAAATGGCTATTCCGGTAAACGTACCGGTCGTGGGCGCCGTGATATTGTTGTTGGCCTGGGCATTGGACGAAATCGTTCCAATGGTCGCTGTCGGCGACGTGTCCGTGTTTGTCAGAACAATGGTGCAGCCGCTGCAGTTGAACGCACCCTTGAGATCGGCGCTGCCGCCATTGATGTAAATCGGGCCGAAATTGGCGGGCACGTTGAGCGTCTTGTTGGCGCCGACGGACAGCGAAGAAAAGCAGTTCGTCCCCGCCGGCAGCGAACTGAAGTTCGTTGAATCGCTGAGGGCGCTGCCGACGCAATGCATGTCGCTCGGATCCGGCGTGACATTCGCAAATGGATCGGCGAGTGGCGGCGAGTATGGGATATATTGCTCAACGTGCCAGTTGTTGGACTGCTGGATGCCGCCAACAGCCGCGATGGCCTTCGCATTGACCTCGGAGCTTCCACCCGCGCTCGCCGAGTTCACGGACGGCGAGTTCGAATACATCACGCAGTTCGGCATGTTGATCGTGGCGTTGCCGTTGTTCGTGATTCCCGTCACCGAGATGGTTTCGAGCGCCTGGACGCATGCGTCCCCTCCAGCAGGAATGCTTGCTGCCGTCGACTGCGCAATGATTGTCGGCGCCGCGCTCATGAACAGCGAGCTGAACGGCAAGGATTGCTGAATCGCGAGTGTAACCTGGACCTGATTGGTCTTTACCCCCGAATCCGCTGGAAAGGCGATCTGCGGATATCCCGCCTTGAGTCCCATCCAGGTACGATTGTTGAGAGACAGATCGCGCGAAACGGCATTGGAAGTGTTGGTCGTCGCACCGCTGGCGCCTGACCGATCATAGACGCCCGCGATGGCGGCCGAATCGGCTGCCCGCTGCAGCTGGCGCTTCCAAAGCGTCCATTGGATCGTGTCGGTGGCGAGACCGGCCGCGCCGATGATCAGCGGGAGCGACGCCCCGGCAATAGCCAGTATGTTACCGCGCCGATCCTTGAAGATCTTCCTGAACAATCCAATCATCGACTGACTCCGCTCGCCGGACAGCTTTGGACCGCCCATAGCTCGGACAGGGTAAGCGAAGGGTTCAGGCGCGTGGTTAACCTCGGTTCACCATAAATGGCCGCTGAGTTGGGAGGGCGTCTTCCCTTGCACCCCCGTGTCTTACACCTATAATACAGCTTAAGACCATCAGCGGCGTTGACCGGTCACCGGCAGCGCCGCACAAGGGCCGCGAAAGGATGATCGCCATGGCTACCGAACCGGCATCCGAGACGAACACCGCGACGAAGACCAAGCTCAAGCTCGACCCGCCCGAGGCGCTTCAGCCAATGCCGGCGGCCGAAGCGGCGGGACTGGTTCCGCTGAAAGCCGAAGAAACGAGCGAACTCGACAAGCGCGTCGCCAAGTTCGTCGACGAGCTTGCCGCACTCGATTCCAACAGTCCCGAGTTCGGCAAGAAGGTCGACCAGCTGACCGCGATGGGCCGCAAGGAAATCGCCGACGCGGCGGGCGCCTCCAACCGCTTCCTCGACCGGCCGGTCAAGGCAATCGACAAGGACACGGGGATCGGCGCGGATTTGACCGAGCTTCGCCGCACCGTCGAATCGCTCGACCCCAAGGAAGCGAGCAAAACACGCAAGTTCCTCGGCATCATCCCGTTCGGGAACAGGATCGACCGCTATTTCGACAAATATCGCAGCTCGCAGACGCACATTCAGAAGATTCTCGGCAGCCTCGCGGACGGCAAGGACGAGCTGCTGATGGACAATGCGGCCATCGACACCGAGCGCGCGAACCTGTGGAAGACGATGCACAGGCTCGAGCAGATGGTGCACATCTCGAAAAGCCTGGACCAGCAGCTCGAGGACAAGGCGAACGAGCTGGACGCGACCGATCCGGCCAAGGCCAAGGCGATCCGCGAAACCGCGCTCTTCTACACACGCCAGCGCACGACCGACCTGCTAACCCAGACCGCCGTCACCGTGCAGGGTTATCTCGCGCTCGACCTCGTCAAGAAAAACAATGTCGAGCTGGTGAAAGGCGTCGATCGCGCGTCGACGACGACAGTCTCGGCGCTCCGCACGGCGGTGACAGTCGCCCAGGCGATGACCAACCAGAAGCTCGTGCTGGAACAGATCGGCGCGCTGAACACGACGACGGCGGGCATGATCGATTCGACCGGCGAGATGCTGCGGACCCAGACCGGCGCGATCCACGAGCAGGCGGCGAGCTCGACCATTCCGCTCGAGACTCTGCAGCGCGCCTTCCAGAATATCTACGACACGATGGACCAGATCGACGCGTTCAAGCTCCAGGCGCTCGGCAACATGAAGCAGACCGTCGAGACGCTGGGCAAGGAAGTCGAAAAGTCGAAGGGCTATATCGCCCGCGCCGAGGGCGTGAACCAGGCGAAGCTCGAAGGCGCGAGCTCGCCGTTCACCCCCCTTGAGAGCAAATGACCAACGTCACCGACAAGGTCGAACGGGCGATCGCGCGATTCGATCGGGTCACGCGCCAGCTCGACGAGCGCGGCGGCCCCGTCCGCGAAGCCGCGCGGCGCGAGCGGCAGCGGTTGAATGCCGACCTTGCGAACCGCTTAAAGCGCGTCGGCGGGGCGGTCATCGTCATCAGTCTGCTCGCGATCCTGTTCGGAGTGTTCGTCGCGCCGATCGGGATGTTCGGCTTCCTTGCCGCCGTGGGCCTCGCCGTCGGGGTTGCCGCCTTGCTCGCCGTCACGCCGTCGCAGGAACGCAGCCTTCCCGCGCCTTCCGCCGACCTTCCGAACGGCGACATGGTGCAGCGGTTCGATTCCTATCTCTACCGCGCGCGAAGGGCCCTCCCCGCGCCGGCGCAAGCCGAGATCGACGCGATCAGCTCCGGCCTGCCCGCGCTTCGGCAGACGCTCGAGCGGGTCGAGACCCTCGACCCCGATGCGCAGGACGCCCGGCGGCTGATGTCCATTCATCTGCCCGGCCTCATCGACCGCTACAACAATGTGCCCGCGGCGTTCCGCAACGAACGGGACGGTGAAGGCAAAACGGTCGACGAGCGCCTGATCGAAGGCCTCGAGGCGGGCCGCGCCGCGCTCAACGAAGTCTCCGAAAAGCTCGCCCGGGCGGACATGGCCGCGCTCGAGACCCAGGGCCGCTTCATCAAGTCGCGATACGGGAAGGAAGAGATCGACGGCTGAGCGCACTTGCGGCGACGCGCTTCCGACGGGCATTTTCGCCTCGTCCTTCACGGAAGGCATCGAGCGGCGCACCCGCGCGGACCGCGGCAGCGAAGGCGATCGCTGAGTGCAAGCCCTTGTCGAGCGACGCGGTAGTGCATTGCGCGTGCTGCCGCCGCGGCCCATGATGTGCCCGAGCAACAGCCGCCGGAGCTGAGGGCAATGCAGGTGGCCTTGGCCGCGAACGTACAGGGGAGCAAAGGCCGTTTCCGGCTCCCTCCGGCCGTTCCGCCGTTCAATACGCGCGCGTACCGGATCTTCTCCATCATCTGGCTTTTGGCGCTGCTGCTGGCGCTGGTTGGCCCGGCGGTGGGAATCTATTTTCGCTACACCAGCCCGGCCAATAATTCGCAGCTGATGCTGGGAAGCCGGGGCGGTTTTGCGGTCTCACCGAAGGACGCGACCAGGATCCGGTTCACCGTCGGCCGGCATGCGATCCAGGAGGGCCTTCGCGCGGGCGACCACATCATTGCGGTCTATGGCCTGAAGGTCCCCGACGTGATGCCGGTCAACGAACAAGCGCTCGCCGCACATGCCGACGATCCCGCCTACATCGCGATGGGCAACCTCTTGTACGGAACGGATAATTCCGAGGTGCCGCTGACGGTCCGAGGCACCGACGGACGGGTCCGCGATGTCGTCGTCACGACCGGCGAGCAGCATATCGACGAGGCCGCGGAAAGGCTCGGCATCGGAGCCAGGCTCCTGAGCTTCATCGACGTGCTTCACGTCATCTTCTACCCGTTCCTGCTCTGGGCCGCCTGGATCCTGCACCGGCGCAATGCCCGCGACGCGGTAAGCTCGATCCTGTCGCTCGCGGTCCTGTTCACGATCGGCGCCGAGCAGCCCTCGTCGACCTTTCTCGCGAATATCGGAATCCCCCGCGCCCTCAATGTCGCGGTGTTCGACCTCGGCAACATCTGCCTCCTCGCGGGGATCCTGCTGTTCCCGCACGGCACGCTTTCGTGGCGTGTCGTCCTGCTCCTCGTGTGCCTCCCGATCCTCATGTTTCTCAAGGGTCAGCTCTATCAGGCCTTCTTCGTCTGCTTCATGATCATCGCCGTGCTGATGCTGCTGCGCTGCATGCGGCAGACCCCGTCGACCGAGATGCGCCAACAGATCCGCTGGGCTCTGTTCGGCTTCACCGGTTACGCGCTGCTTCGCGGAATCTCGATCCTCGCCGACCAGCTCAAATGGTGGACCGGAAGCTTCGGAACCCAGCTGCTGGTCGAGATGTCGGCCGGGCTGTCCTTCGCGCTCGGCGTGCTCATCCTCCAGCTCGGCCTGCTCGTCGCGCTTCTGCGCTATCGCCTCTACGACGCCGAAGTCGTCATCAGCCGTTCGGCGAATTTCGCGCTGATCACCTTCATGATCGGCGGGATCTTCGCCGGCGCGAACGAAGCGGTGAAGGTTTTCGTCCAGAGCCTGTACGGCAGTAGCGCGAGCCAGACGCCAGGCATTTTCGCCGCGGCGGTTGCGACGGTCGCGGTCACTCCTCTTTACGAACGGATCCAGCACTGGTCGGAAAGGAAGTTCCAGAAGAACCTGTACCTGCTTCGGGACGACCTGCCCGAATGCGTCAAGGACCTGCGCGAAACGGCAACGACCTCGGAGCTCATCGAGGAGGTTCTCGTTCGGATCGAGCGCGGAGTCCGCTCGGTCCGGACCGCGGCGATCGTCAACGGAGAGGTGATGAACACCCGCGGCATCGCCCCCGAGGAGGTCCAGTCGTGGCGCTCGTCGTCCCAGGCGCAGGACTTTGCCGAGGACGAGGCCGAAAAAAAGGACAAGGTCTTCCCGGTGCGCCTGCAGCTGGTTCCGAGCTCGGACGATGAGGCTCCGATCGGCTATATCCTCGTCGGGCCGCGGCCTGACGGCTCAATTCCGAGCAAGGACGAGCAACAGGCCCTCGAAGGCGTGTCGGAAGCCATTGCCCGAGCGATCCGGAACGTTATCAAGCGCGAATCGCGCGAGCGCCAGGTCACGGACCTCATTGACGCCAACAGCCGGCGCATCGAAGAGATCGAGGCGCTGCTGGTCGCACGCCCGTCCTTCGGACCGAAGCGGTCACCCGGCACCGCATAAAGCTTCAATTATCGGCCAGTCGATTGACCGCGTTAACATCAAAAAGTAATTTACGGTCAAACAGAACTCGGGCTTTCGAGTCACCGCCGGCATCAAATGCCTGCGGTCGCTCTCAATCGCGTTGCAAAATGCATCAATAAGGGAGCTTGAATGATGCGGGCGAAGCATTGGCTGATTGGCGCTGCCGCGGCAGTGGCCCTGAGTTCAACGGCGGCGGTTGCGAGCGTCGTCGTCGTAAAATCCCTGGGGCCGTCGGCCAAGGCTTACCCGCCGGGCAAGACCCTCCCCGACAGCGCGAGCTTTTCCCTGAAGGGCGGCGACGTCGTCACCGTGCTTGGGCCCAGCAGCGCGCAAACCCTGCGCGGTCCGGGCAATTTCGAGGCCAAGTCGGTCGCTCTCGCTTCGGCCGCCGGCAAGCGCGGCAGGTTCGGGGCGCTCCGCACGGCAGAGATCGCGCACAACCCGAGCATTTGGGACCTGGACGTCACCCAGAGCGGGAAGGTGTGCGTCAACAACAACAGGCTGCAACTGTGGCGGCCGGATTCCCAGGCCGCGATCAAGGTTAGCATCCGCTCGGCCGACGGCCAGTCGCAGGAGGTCAGCTGGGCGGCCGGCAAGGCGGCGGCGGCATGGCCGAGCGCGCTGCCGATCGCCAACTCCGCGCAATATCAGATCGAATGGCTGGATTCGGGCGACAAGAGCAGCATCGAGTTCGTCACCGTCGCATCGGCTCCGACCGACCTCGTGGGCGCCGCGCAAGTGCTGATCGAGAACGGCTGCCAGAACCAGCTCGACCTGCTGGTGCAGAGCGCGAGCAAGGGTGGCTCAAAGTAAAGACGTTGAGCTAAGCCTTCGCCTTCGTTCTACTCGCCGACGCCGAGCCGCTGGCGCGCCTCGGCCAGCATCTGCTTGAACATGGCATTGGTCCTCAGCGAGTCGAGGTCCGGATCGACTTCCGCATGACGAATGTGCGTCGCGCTGAGCGTCGTCTTGAAATAGGGCTCCAGCACCTCGATCGCGCGATCGGGATTCTTGAGCTCGGTGGTGAGGGCGCAGGCAAGATTATAGCGCATGATATTGTTGTCGGGGTCGAGCAGGAGGGCCCGATCGACCCAATCCCTGGCCCGTTGGTCCTCACCGACCACGGCTAGTGCCGTGGCTCCAGCAGCCAGCACCGTCGAATTTGACGGGTCCTTGGCAATCGCCTTCTCGGTTCGGTCAACGGTCATTTGTGCGACGCGCCTGAGCTGGTCGGGATCGCCCGTCTCACGATAACAGGTGATGAGCATCCCCGCATTGTGCCAATCCGAATCCATCAGGGCCGCCGCTTTCTCGAAGAACGGAATCGCATCGGCGATGCGTCCCTGACGAAAAATGAGGCGCGCCGCCTCGCGGTTCACTTCCCATGATTCCGGATCGAGCCGAACCGCGGTCTCGATTTCCGCGGCGGCCTCGGATGGCCGGCCCTGTTCCTCCAGCAAGTGGGCCTTGACGCAGCGCGCTTCCGCCAGGTCGGGATTGATCGCGAGGGCGCGCTCGGCGGCCGGTTGCGGATCAACGTCGATGCCGTGCCAGAATCGCATCTGCGACTGAGCGAGCGCCATCAGCGCCCATGCCTGGGCATAGTCCGGATCGAACGAGAGCGCCTGCTTGCAGATCCGTACGATGGTTTCCTGCCGCCGGACGTCGCCCAGGCTTCCCTCGGTCCACTGCTGCCGAGCCATCAGATAGAGATTGTAGGCCTCGACGCTGATGGTTCCACGGGTTTCAATCGCCTTCTTCTCGGCGGGGAGCAGCTTGACCCTAAGGGCAGAGACGATCGCCTTCGAAATCTCGTCCTGGATGGCGAAAATGTCAGTGAGGTCGCGATCATAACGGTCAGCCCAGACATGTCCGCCGGTTTTGCTGTCGATCAACTGCGCGGTAATCCTCACGCGGTCGCCTGCCTTCCGCACGCTGCCCTCAAGAACGTGCGTGACGTCCAGTGCGCTGGCGACCTCCTTCACATCCATGACCTTGCCCTTGAAGGTGAAGGCCGTGTTGCGGGCGATCACGAGCAGCGCGGAGACCTTCGACAGGTCGGTGATGATGTCCTCGGTGATCCCGTCGCTGAAATATTCCTGTTCGGGGTCGCCGCTCATGTTCACGAACGGGAGCACGCAAATCGAAAATTGATGCGCGGGCAACTGTTCTTGCGCCGCCGCGTGCTTGACCTGCGCCGCGGTTGGTTTGGCCGTCGTTCCAATTGCGGCAAGCAGTCCGTCGAGAGCCGGTCCATCCGCGCCTTTCCAGCTCGACAGGTCCACCGACTGAAACTGCCGAAAACCAAGAGGCGGCTTGCTCGCATCGAGGAGCACCGGCACGAGCCGACCGCTGTCGCGGCCCTCTGCCGCCTCATCCTGCACCCACGCGGATTCGACTGAACCGACGGACCACAGCACGACGATCGCCTCAGCGTCTCTGAGGGCCTGGTCGATAGCGGAGCTGAAGCGCGAACCGCCCTGGATGTGCTGGTCCCACCACACCTCGTGCCCTGCCTGCCCGAGCGCGTTGGCGAGCTGTTTTGCCGTGTCGGCGTCCTCGCGTGCGTAGCTGAGAAATACGCGGGCCAAAGTCCCTCCCTCGCGACGGCGCCTTGTGCGCCGAAGCCCTTGTCCGTTCAAGCTTTTGTAAACAGCTTCAGCGCCCAATGACTCCCGCGTCCCGCAGCGACGCCAAACGTTCGGGATCCATTCCGAGGGAGCACAGAACCTCTTCGGTATGTTCTCCGAGCAGCGACGGCGGGGCGATCTCCGAATCCGCACGCTCTCCGTTCACGCGCACCGGCGAGCCAACCAGCGGCACGCCCGCGATCGTTCGAACCATTCCGCGATGCCGCGCCTGGATGTCGCCCAGCGCCTGACTGACGCGATTGATCGGCCCGGCGGGGATACCCGCCGCCTCGAAGTCGTCGAGCCATTCCGCGGCGGGCTTGCCCCGGATGCACTCGCTTACGAGCCCGACCATCGCCTCCCGGTTCGCGACGCGCGCGCCGTTGGTGGCGAAGCGTTCGTCGCTGGCCCATTCGGGATGGCCGCATGTCCGAGCGAGCCGGGCGAATTGGCGATCGTTCCCGATGGCGATGATGATCGGCTGGTCGGACGCCTCGAACGGTTGATAGGGCACGATATTGGGGTGGGTATTGCCCTGTCGAGGCGGGTCCTTGCCCGAGATCAGCGCATTCGATGCCTGGTTGGCGAGCATCGCGAGTTGCGTGTCGAACAGGGCCATATCGATGCGCGCGCCCTCGCCGCTCTTCTCTCGGCGGTAGAGCGCCGCCAAAATCGCGACACAGGTGTAGAGGCCGGTGAACAGGTCGACCACGGCGACCCCGACTCGCATCGGCCCGCCGCCCGGCTCTCCATCGGGGAGGCCGGTGATGCCCATCAGGCCGCCCATGCCCTGGATGATGTAATCGTAGCCCGCGCGGTCGGCATAGGGCCCGTCCTGACCGAAGCCGGTGATCGAGGCGTAGACGAGCCGCGGATTCGCCGCCCGAAGGCTGTCCGCGTCGAGGCCGACCTTCTTGAGGCCGCCGACCTTGAAATTCTCGACGACGACGTCCGCCTGTTCAGCCAGCCCGCGCACGAGCGCCGCCCCTTCAGGCCGGGAGAAATCGATCGCGACGGACTTCTTGCCCCGGTTGCAGCTCAGGAAATAGGCCGCAACCCGGCTGTCGTCCTCGCCGTGCCATGGTGGCCCCCAGTGGCGCGTGTCGTCCCCGCTTCCCGGCCGCTCGATCTTGATCACTTCGGCGCCGAGGTCGGCGAGGAGCTGGGTGCACCAGGGGCCCGCCAGCACGCGACTGAGGTCCAGGACCTTGATGCCTTCGAGCGGCCTCAATGCCGGTGCTTCCAGAAGCGCCGGTCGCGAAGGACCGCTTTCGCGGCATTGTGCCCCGGGGCCCCGGTCACCCCCCCGCCGGGGTGCGCTCCCGAGCCGCACAGATACAGGCCCTTCAGCGGCATCCGATAGTCCGCCGCTCCGATCATCGGGCGAGCGCTGAACAACTGGTCGAGGCTCATCTTGCCGTGGAAGATATCGCCGCCAATGAGGCCGAAGCGCCGCTCGAGGTCGAGCGGGGAATGGATCTGCCGCCCGATCACCGAATTGGCGAAGCCCGGCGCATGGGCGTCGACGGTGGCGATGATCGCGTCCGCCGCCTTCTCCCGTTCCTCGTCCCAGCTGCGGCTCGGACCGAGGTCGAAGCGGAAATGCTGACAGAAGAGCGATGCGACATGCTTGCCCCTGGGTGCGAGGCTCGGGTCGAGCGTCGACGGGATCAGCATTTCGACAATCGGCCGTTTCGACCAGCCGCTCACCTCCGCGTCGAGCCAGGCGCGATGCATGTAATCGAGGCTCGGCGCCATGATGATCCCGGCTGTCAGGTGATTGCCCTTCTTCGGGAGCACCGAGAATTTGGGCAGCTCGGACAAGGCAACGTTCATCCGGAAGGTCGCGCTCTCGCACTTCCAGTTCGACATCCGGCTCGCGACGTCCGTATCGACGGCCCCGCGCGGCACCAGCCGGTCGAACAACAGCTTCGGGTTCACGCCCGCGACCACGCTTTGCGCCCGCCACGCCTTGCCGCCCGCGACGACTCCGGCCGCGCGGCCGCCATCGACGATCACTTCCTCGACCGGGTGCCCGAGCAAGATGTCGACGCCTGCCTCGCGGCAGGCCCTCGCCATCGCCTGGGTGATCGAGCCCATGCCGCCGATCGCGTGACCCCAGGCGCCGGGGACGCCCGCGGCCTCGCCGAACAGATGGTGGAGCAGCACATAGGCAGTCCCCGGCGAGCGGGGCGAGGCAAAATTCCCGACCACGCCGTCGAAGCCGAACAAGGCCTTGGCGAGCTCGCCCTCGAAGTGACGGTCGAGGATATCGGCGGCGCTCCTCACCGCGAAATCGTGGACGATGCGGGTTTCGGCGAGCGACAGGCCCGCCATGTCGCGGCCGAGGCTCAGGACCTTGGGAAGGGCGCTGATTCGCGAACCGACGTTCGGAGGCGCCCGGAGCAGCCATTTCTTCAGGAGGCGGACGACCGTTTCGAGCTCCTCGACGTAACGGTCATAAGCTTCGCCGTCGCTCCTGACGTGGCGGGCGATCTCGTTGCGCGTGAGCCCACCGCGCCCGGAAAGCAGATAGCCGCCGTCTCCGGGGAGGAAGTTGTCGGTCTTTCGGAGCACGACCTTCAGCCCGTGTCGCTCGAGCTGCATGTCGCGGATTACCTTCGGCTGGAGCAGGCTCACGGTGTAGCTTGCCGCCGAGTTGCGGAATCCGGGCAGGAACTCGTCGGTCACCGCGGCGCCGCCGACGACATCCGCCGCCTCGAGGATCGCGACCCTCAATCCCCTCTTCGCCAGATAGTAAGCGCAAGTGAGCCCGTTGTGGCCCGCGCCGATGACAATCGCGTCGTGCAAGAACCCTCCCAAACCGTCATTGCGAGGCGCCGTCAGGTGCCGCGGCAATCCAGTAACAACGGCTGGATTGCTTCGCTACGCTCGCAATGACGATTCACCGCATCAGCACGAGCTCTTCGGCCATGGTCGGGTGAAGCGCAACCGTCGCGTCGAAGTCCGCCTTCTTGAGCCTGGCTCTCACCGCAATCGCCGCGACCTGGAGAATCTCCGGCGCGTCCGGCCCGATCATGTGCAGGCCGACGATCTCATCCGTCGCCCCGTCGACGACCAGCTTGTAGAGCGAGCGCTCGTTGCGGCCGGCGAGGACATTCTTCATCGCCCGGAAATCGGACGTGTAGGTCTTCACCGACCCAAGCCGATTGCGCGCCTGGCCTTCGGTCATCCCCACGCCGGCGAGCGGGGGATGACTGAACACCGCGGACGGAATGCAGCCGTAGTCGACCCGGGTGGGCTTCTTGCCGAAGAAGGTGTCGGCGAAAGCCTGGCCTTCGCGGATCGCGACGGGTGTGAGCTGCACGCGGTCGGTGACGTCTCCCACCGCGAAGATCGACTCCACGGACGTCCGGTTGTCGGCGTCGACCTTGACCTGGCCTTTCTCGCCGATCTCGACGCCCGCCTCTTCCAGGCCGAGGTTCTCGATGTTCGGCCGCCGCCCGACGGCGAACAGCACCTGGTCCGCCTGAATGTCGTCGCAGCCGGTCATCGCGGCGTCCAGCTGGCCGTCACCCTTGCGCTCGACCCGGTCGATCGTCGCGTGGAACTTGAAGTCGATTCCCTTGCGCAGCGAAATCTGGATCAGGCGATCGACGATTTGCTCGTCGTAGCCGCGCAGGATCACGTCGGTACGGTTGACCAGCGTCACGCGGCTGCCGAACTGGTGGAAGATGCCGGCGAATTCGCTTGCGATATAGCCGCCTCCGGCGATCACGATCCGCTCCGGCAACTTGTCGAGATGGAAGACCTCGTTCGAGCTGATCGCGTGCTCGATCCCCGGCAGATCCGGCATCAACGGCCGTGCGCCGGTCGCGATCAGGATCTTGTCGGCAGTGACCGTCTTCCCGCCGGACAGCTGGATGGAGTTCGGCCCGGTGAGGACCGCCCGCTCCTTGAAGATCGCGACTTCATGGCTCGTCAGGGTGTCGGTGTACGCGGCTTCGATCCGCGCCACTTCGGCAAGGACATTGTCGCGCAGCACCGGCCAGTCGAAGCGGCATTTGGGCACGTCCCAGCCGAACATGGCGGCGTCATTCAGATCCTCGGCGAAATGGGATCCATATACGAGCAGCTTTTTGGGCACGCAGCCGCGGATCACGCAGGTACCGCCGACCTTATGCTCCTCCGCGATCCCGACGCGCGCCCCGTAGGCGGCGGACGCGCGCGCGGCGCGAACGCCGCCCGAACCCGCGCCGATCACAAACAGGTCGAAATCGCTCATCAGATTCCTGATCTTTCGATGAGGGCGCGAGTCGAAGGATCGAGGCTCTCCTCGTCCGCGCCTTCGCCCAGCCGGCGCGCGATGTCCTTGCCCAGCTCGACCCCGAACTGGTCGAACGGATTGACCCCCAACAAGGCCGCATTGGCGAAGGTCCGGTGCTCGTAGAAGGCGATCAACGCTCCCAGGGCCCTGGCATCCAGCCGGTCGATCAGGATGGTCGAGCTTGGCCGGTTGCCGGAATAGGCGCGCTGCGGATCGTCGCTCGCCCTCCCCTGCATCAGCGCGGCACCCTGAGCGAAGGCGTTGAGCAATAGCCGGCGGCGGCGCTCGGGGTCCTGGGAATCCTCGGCTTCGCGCACGGCCACGAACTCGACGGGGACCATGAGAGTGCCCTGATGCAGAAGCTGGAAGACCGCGTGCTGGGCATCGGTCCCCGTCCCGCCCCAGGTCACGGGTGCCGTGGGACCTTTGACGGGACGACCGTCCTTCCGCACCGACTTGCCGTTCGATTCCATCTCCAGCTGCTGGAGATAGGAGGGCAGAAGCCGCAGCCGCTCATCATAGGGGAACACCGCCCGGCTCTGGCAACCGAGCTCTTCCACGTACAGCCGGTCGGCGAAAGCCGCGATCAGGGGCACGTTGGCTGCACCCTCGGCGAAGCGGAAGTGGCGGTCCATTTCCGCGGCCCCCTCGAGCAGCTCCTCAAAGGCATCCCACCCGAGCGCGAGCGCGGCGGTGAGGCTCACCGAGCTCCACAACGAATAACGACCTCCGACGCCGTCCCCGAACTGGAGGATGCGCGTTTCGTCGATCCCGGCGTCCAGCGCCGCTTCGGGCGAGGCCGTCACCGCGATGAGGCGGCCGTGCGGGTCGGAAACTCCCGCGCTCCTCAGCCACCCCAGTGTCGCCTCCCTGTTCGCCAGCGTCTCGGCGGTCGTGAACGTCTTCGAGACGACGACGACGACCGTCGTAGCGGGGTCGAGCGGCTCGACCGCCTGTTCGAAGGCCAGGCCGTCGATGTTCGAAAGAAAGCGGACATCGAGCTTCGACCGCAGCGCCACCAGCGCATCGACGAGCAGCGCCGGGCCGAGCAGCGATCCGCCGATCCCGATGTGCAGTACCCCGGTGACCGATCCGAACGCGCCGGCTTCGATCGCGTCGACCAGCGCGCGCGTGCGCTGTCGCCGCGCAGCGGCCAGGTCAACGTCCCGCGGCGAGCCGTTGCCGCGCTCGGCGACGTGGGTCGCCGCGCGCCCTTCGCTCGGATTGACGATCTCGCCCGAGAACAAGGCGTCGCGCTGCGCCGCGAAGCCCATTTTGTCGGCCCGATCGATGAACCGGCCGATAAGGCGCTGGTCGAGGTGGGTTTTCGACCAGTCGAAATAGAGCCCGGCCGCCTCGAAGCTCAGGCGTCCAAGCCGGTCCGGCTCGGCGGCGAACAGCTCGTCCAGCCGCCTCACGTCATATTGCCGCCGTTCGTCCACCATTGCGGAGCCACATAACCAGCGGGCCGCATATTGCCAGCCCGGCTTGACGGGCGCGCCATGGCCCGAAACAACGCCAAGCGCATGCGCCGGGCACTCACTCGCCGACCACGGTCCAAGGGCACCGCTGCCACCGGGGCGCGGCGGGAGGGCAGGTGGAGCCTCCCGCGCTTTCTCCTGACGCTCGTCGCGCTCGCCTGGATCCTGAGGAGCTTCATCGTCGCTCCGTTCAGCATTCCATCCGGATCGATGCTTCCGACGCTTTATGTCGGCGACTATCTGATGGTCGCCAAATGGCCCTACGGCTATTCGCGCTACAGCTTCCTGTTCGGGTTTCCATCGTTCGATGGCCGCATTCTCGAGCGCCTGCCCCGCAGAGGCGATGTAATCGTGTTCCGCCATCCCGGGGAGCCGATGGACCTCATCAAGCGCGTGATCGGCCTTCCCGGGGATGTCGTCGAAGTCAGGGATGGCGCGGTGAGCCTCAATGGCACGGCCATTCCAAGGGAAAGACTGGCGCCGTTCCGGATGTCGATCAGCGCCAACAGCCCATGCAAGATGGTTCCTCCGGCGATTCGGGTCATCAATGCCGGATCTTGCGAGTACCGCGCCTACCGTGAGACGCTGCCGGGCGGACCGAGCTATGCCGTGCTCGACCAGGTGAGCGGCGGCGATGCCGACGACCGGCCCGCGACGAGGGTTCCCCCCGGCCACGTCTTCCTGATGGGGGACAATCGCGACGATAGCCTCGACAGCCGCTTTCCGACCGTGGAAGGCGGAATCGGCGTGGTTCCTGTCGATCACCTCATTGGCCGGGCGCTGGTCACCTTCTGGTCGACCGACGGAAGCGCGTCCTATTTCAAGCCATGGACCTGGTTCACCGCGCTTCGCGCCGGCCGCATCGGCAATGGCTACACGGGCGGGGCGGCATGAGCGGTGAAGTCGCTGGCCTCGTTCGCGATACGCTCGGCCACTCACCGAAGGATTTGTCGCTGTTCGAGCTTGCGCTCACCCATTCGAGCGTCGGGAAGCAAAGTTACGAGCGCCTCGAGTTCCTCGGCGACCGAGTCCTCGGTCTGGTGATCGCGCGCGCACTCTACGATCGTCACCCTGACGAGCCCGAAGGCAATCTGTCTCGCCGCCAGAATGCCCTGGTCGCCCGCGAGGTCTGCGCCGACGTGGGGCGCGACATTGGGCTCCCGCCGATGATCCGGCTCGGTCGGCAGGCGCGCGAGGATAGCGCGAACCTCAGCGACAATGTCATCGGCGACGTCGTCGAGGCGCTGATCGGCGCGCTGCTCATCGACTCCGGGATCGACGCGGCGGAACGCTTCGTGCTCCGCGCGTGGGCGCCGTATCTCGACGGCCAGGGCCGCGCTCCCGAGCATCCCAAGTCCGCGCTCCAGGAGCTCGCCGCAGCGGGGGGGGCCAAGGCTCCCCAATATGAGGTCGTATCGAAGACCGGGGCCCATCACGCGCCGAGGTTCACGGTGCGGGTGACGGTCCCAGCGCTCGGCGAAGCGAGCGCCGAGGGCTTGAGCAAGCAGGAAGCGGAGACCGCGGCGGCGGAGGC